>CALXXX010000001.1 GCA_944392795.1 uncultured Alphaproteobacteria bacterium
CTCATATCGAAATGTGATAAAAAGACTGAGAATGAAACCGCAAAAATAAAGACTGAAGTAGAAGATCATGCTAAACGTGCAATAAGAAGTGACATCGAAGTCGGCATCACATCAGCAGCCGAGAATAGGTTTGATGACGTGATTCGAATGCTGAACGAATTAGATGCTGAGACAATATTTTCACAAAGATATTCAAAAGCCGTGATAGGTTTTGTTTCTGAAATAATCAGTGAAATGCAACTGCAAATCAAATTGGCACTCTCTGACAAAAAAGACTTTACGGCTAAGATTGAAGCTTTGAAAGCCGAGCACGACAAAGCTTTGAACAATTTAAAAGAAAAAGGCCGCAATGCCCAACCTTTGACTAATTCTTCTGAAGACATCCTTGACGATGTACGTGAAGCCATTATGAGCAAAAGCACCTATTTAGCATCCCTCCTTTACAATAACAATAATGACATCCATGCATTCAACAACGAACTATTGTCCATCATACGTCCGGTATTAGTAAACTCTTTCAAGCGTGAAATATCAGAATATCAAGATGTAATAGGAGATAGCGTTAGAGAATTCTCTTTAAACGTAAACGAAATTCTTCAGGACAAAGACAATGCAATGCTCAATGGTGCCAACGAAATTGTCGGCAATTTATTAGGTAAGGAGGCATTAGAGTCTATTCTACAAAAAGGACTTAACAAAATGATAGAAAAACTGGTTGCTTACAAAGGTTTGTCGACCTTATTGCAGACTCTCAGCAAAATATTAGGTCCATTGGTTACGATAATCATCAATATTATTCCCGATTTGCTTCGTATGATATTCGGTAAAAGCAAGGAGCAAAAGATTGAAAGCATTCAACAAAAAATTGCTTCAGAAGTAGTAAATAGGGTTGTTGATGCATTGAGAGAGCCCGTAACTCGCATGCTCGACGAACAACGTCAGTCAGCTATGGCTGAAATGGAGTCACTTATCAAAGAAGAATCAAAGAAATATGATGATAACATCAAAGCCATGCAGCAAGAACAACAAACAAGCAATGCGGAAATAACTGCTAAAGTTCAAAAATTGGAAGAAGGAATAACAATATTAAATCAACTTATCGCAAATATCTAAAAGCTATGGGATTTGAAAATATAAAAAAGAAAGGTGAAGCCATGGGTAAAAAGCCCATGGCGCAAATCTTGAAAGTGAACAAGTTTGAGGATCCACAAATGGCTCTAAACTTGATTGCACATATTTGTACAGCGTCAGAAAAAGTTGACCCTTCATCCTATTTTAAGAACTATCAGAATCTCATTAAAACTATAGATAAAAACATTGATGATAGCAAACTTTTACAAGATGATTTTATCCTAAAATGTCGTTGTGTGAAATGGGATTTAGAAGATGAAATAGCTAATAACTTATTTCCTTCTCTAAAAATAGCAGTCGCTGGTGGATTTAGTGCGGGCAAATCTTCATTGTTAAATTCATTAACTAAAATAGGTAACCTATTGCCAACAGGCGTGGAACCAGTCTCAGTGGTAAATACATTTTTAAATTGCCAAAAAGAAACTTTCAAACTGAATGTCAAGGGAATAAATCTCAAAAAAGAATTAGTACTTTTAAATGATGAAGTATTAGCTTGCATTCAGCATTCGTCCAAGTCAAAAACATATGTAGCATCAGTATTAGACAAAATACTTATAGACGTACCATCAGAAGCTTATCTCGACAAAATCACATTTGTGGATACGCCGGGATACAACAATTCAACAAACACTGACGACGCTGACAAAGATACCGCTGAAAAAGCTCTCAAGGAATGTGATGCCATATTCTGGTGTATTGATATCGAGAGCGGTACTATCACAAAAAAAGATTTGGATATGCTCAAGCCATACAAAGAAAAACCAATCGTGATTTTTTACACTAAAATGGATAAAAAGTCCGACAATGATGTAAAAAGAATAGTGGAAAGCACAGAAAAAACATGCTTGAAAGAATTTGGACGTGAATATATGCCTGTGACTGTAATGGCCATTTCATGTGTAAACAAAAAGAAGTATTCCACTTCTCACATGACCTTGCAGCAGGTTATCGAGGCTATCAAGCACAAATGTGGCGGTACTGCTGATTTGCTTAAACGCTACCAGCAACAAATTAGCAATATGTTTGATAAAGAAATCGAAGCTTCTAATGAGGCTATTGCCGATTATGAAGAACAAAGAACAAAGAAAAAAGCAAATAAAAGACAAAGATGAATGGTATGAGATTTTGAGGAATAATAAAGATTATGCCGACGAAATGAAGAAAAATCTGAAAAAAGTAATGTTAGACAACTATGATGACATAATGAAAGCTGCAGATAAAAGAATAGATTGTCTTGCAGAAGCTATAGATGGTTGGAATGAAGCTTTGAATCGAGAAGCGGAATGGGCAGATAAAGTGGGATTCTTCAGTGATGCATCAGCCTTATCACAACAATACGGAAATGCTATAGATGAATATAACCGCCTATATAATCGCTGTGAAGATGAAGATCTAAAATATAACTACTGGGAAAGGGAAGATCGCGAACATTGGTACAAAGAAATTTGTCAACGATTTGACGACCTCATAGAAGAAACTAAAAAGTACACAGATAATTCAGAAACTGAATATAAACAAATAGTGGAAAATAAAAAAACAGAAGAACAACTAAAGAAACTATTAATTCAATATAAGCCACAAGTATTGCATGCATTAGAGGATGCATACAATAAATGCATGAAACAAATACAAATGCATCAAAATCATCTGCAAACTTTAGAAAAGACAGAAAAGAGCGACGTATTCTCTGCCATAAGCGGAGATAATTACGAACGCTTCTTGTCTTGCTTTTCAAACGGTGTAGACTTGAGCGTATGCAACCAAGAAGGCTATTCTCCTATCACTTGGGCTGTCCGTTCAGGCAATAATGAGATGGTGAAATTCTTCATCAATCACGATGCAGATTTGTCCATGAAAGATAAACGTGGATACAATGCTTTGGAAACAGCAGCGATGTGCCACTATCAGGACATGTGCGAACTGCTGATGGAAGCAGACCATTCCTTGATAAACGAATCACAATCATTGGCAAAACTTGCTGCGATGAATAACTTTACAAACTGGGTATCAAAATTTAAATAAGAAACGATGAAAATAACCATAGACAATTATGCTCAAATCTTCGATGAGCTTGCTGCCAATTTTACAAAATTGGAACAAAGTGAAAACAACAACGTAAAAAAAACGTTTGAAAAGATCAATGAAAAAATAAAAGAAGTGTATGATGGAGGTAATGCACTTCGAAAGGCAAACTCCGTTTTGAAGATAGGAATTGTGGGGCAAGTGAAAGCCGGAAAGTCTTCATTCCTGAATTCTTTGTTCTTCAACGGAGAAAATGTATTGCCCAAGGCATCCACTCCGATGACTGCTGGCCTTACGGTGTTGCAATATGGCGAGAAAAACGAATTTGAAGTGGAATATTACAATGCTACTGAATGGAAAAACTTTGAAGACAAGGCTAAAACCTATGATGATATTATAGAAAGCCTAAAATCTGAAAATCCGTCAATGACAGATGAAGAAGCGGCTAAACAGAGCGACATTGACCCTGAATATGTGGCAGCCAAAGAATTGGTGACCAGTTGCAAACGCAATGCGAAAATGCAGATTCAGGAGAAATCGAAGATAGAGACTATTCAATTCTACGACGTCTCAGATTTGCAAAACATATTAGAAAAATATGTAGGAGCGAACGGTGACTATACTCCAATTGTCAAATGCCTTACCATTAAATTGCATGATGAACGATTGAAAGATATTCAGATTGTGGACACTCCGGGAGTTAACGACCCCGTATTGTCCCGCGAACAACGAACCCGCGATTTTTTGCGCGAATGTCACGGTGTATTCTTTTTAAGTTACTCCGGACGTTTCTTCGATAGCACAGACGTTTCTTTCCTGACCGAACGTATAGGAAATCAAGGCATCGGTGAAGTGGTATTGATAGGCAGTAAGTTTGACTCCGTACTTCAGGATGTTGGTATGAAATACAGAGACGACTTGGGAAGTGCCATTGACTACTGCCAACGTGCCTTAAAGAAACAGTACGAAACCAATATCAGAACATCTGAATTTCAAGGAAAAGACCCACGGCTGGATTTCAGTTCCGGCATAGGTTTTTCCATCGCACAGAAAGATGAAAAACGCTGGGGCGACATGGAACGCCATGTAGTGAAACAAATGAAAAACTTCTATCCCAGTTTCTTCAGTTCACCTCAAGACATTAAAGAAACGTTCTTGAATCTCTCACAAATCAGCGATATTCGTGAGAAATATGTAGAACACACATTCAAGGAAAGGAAGGATGAAATCATTCAAAACAAAGTCAACGCTTACTTCAGCAATTCAAATAACAATCTGAAAAATATCATAAAGTCAGAACGAAAAAAACTCTGTGACAAAACTGAGTCGCTACGTAATACTGAAGTGGGAGAGATGGAGAAAAAGAAAAAAAACTTTGAAAATATAATAAATCATATAACAAGTGACATTCAGTCCATTGTTAACCGAATGAATGATATTGCTGAAACTTCAGTCAAGGAATGTCTGAATACATACAGCTTCAATTGGAACGGAAATGTCCCGACCGAAACAGTTACAAGTACGTTTACACGTCAAGGAACAATCTGGGGAGGAGACAAACATTTTCAATGCACATACGAAAAAGTCAAGTTACACAAATTAATAGGCAATGTTTGTGCTGATTTTGATAGACTCCTTGCATCATTATCTGACCATTGGTCTAAAAAAGCAGAAAAAATCAGAAAGACCATTTCTGATACAATAGGGAGAATCATCCGTGATAATGAAATGCAGGATACAGATGGAAAATTAGATGGAAAAGTTCTGCGAAATATTGTAGATGAAACCATAGATGCCATGACCAATCAGGCAACACTGGATTTGTCGGACATAAAAAAAAGATTTAATGATGGATTGACTAATAGTTTGACCGGAAAGGATGCGGTTGTACTCGATAGTAAGCAAATTGGCAAAGTCGATGAGACTGAGGCCAAGAATAAAGTGGATACAGCTGCACGTGAAGTCAGAAATAAGATAAATGGTATTGTAAATCAATGCCTAAGCACTATATATTCAGACGTAAAAGGCAAGCTCGAAGAAGCCGGACAAAAGAGTATTGATGTACTGAAAACCAATAAAGATAGATTCTTTAAAAACATAAAAGAATCTACAAGTGGTGCATTGAACAACATGGAACAAGAGCTAAAAGACAAGAAAGTCAATTTACAACTCTTGGAAGAAGCTTTAAATGAATTAACTAAAATAGGAAACAAACTATGAATAAAGAAGACTTAACCCGCTACACAGAGGCACTCACTTCTAAAAAAAAATGAGTTGATTGCTTATGTTGAAAACCAGATAAAACAAATTGATTATCCAACAGCTCCAAGTACAACCACTCAACAACCTACTCCCTCACGTTCAAGCTACTTGGGAGTAGGTATCGGCGTTATATTATTAGCTATAGGAATTGGCACGAAAACACCCCTGATAACTGTGGGCGGTGGCGTGGTAACCGCAGTAGGACTTTTAGCCGTAAACAAAAAGAGAAACGCAAAAGCGCAACAACCTGCTCCAACCATCGATTATTATCGCATTTCAGAAAAGGTCAGCCATCAAATACAAAGCATACATACCCATGTGTCGGACAGTTGGAACGCTTTCCTTGGCGACCAACAAAATTCGTTGAAGCAATTGATTGAGACGTCAACACTTGATGTCGAGACTAAAAATAAGATGATAGAACTGTCCTTGAATCGTTCCATCATTCAATGTTCCATGATGGATGTGCTTTCAGATTTGAACAAAATTGAAAAGCAACAAAATATAAAAGACTTTAAACAATATGCTAATGGTTTCCTTGAAAAGTATCAGAAAATCATCGAAGAAGCTTACATGGAACAGAAACATAGATATGAAGCAATTACTCTATTACTAAAATAGAAATTTTAAAGAACTAAAACAGTTTAATTGCACAACAGCCATTAATTTTTTTCTATGTCAAAAGTATTCCAAATCATCCCGAAGCACACGAAGCGTGTGAACGGGACAGTGCTTACACCGGAAATGGTGGTCACCGTCACTACACAGTCACACACCTCTACTCCTTTTTATAACGGAGCAAAGGAAGTGCAGGAAGCATACATGCGGCTCTACAATTTTGATTACAAGAAAGCATGTTGTTCTGTAAATGACTTCGAGTTTAAGAAGTTAGATTAAATGTTTTTTGTTTTGCTTGTGCAACGTTTTGGCGTAACGCCCGGCTACGTTTGCACAAGCAAAACAACTTAAAAAAGGAACAAGACATGGAAGATTTTAGGAAAAAGATTCAGCAAATGACCGGATGGTCAGACGCTTTGGTCAATGCTATCCGGACGGAGGAAGAAGCACGCATCTACATGA
>CALXXX010000002.1 GCA_944392795.1 uncultured Alphaproteobacteria bacterium
GATGATTGATGAGCATTATGTTGAGCGGGTAGGGGATTATGAGTGGAAGTTTGCTGGTTTACCGGAGGACGGACAGTTAGGTAGTTTTTATCGGATGCACACAGTTGTATCGGATTTAAATGAGTATGTTTATCGCGTTGTAGTTTCGGATGTTCCGAAGCGTGTTTGTCGACAAGTTTTGAGTTTAAATCCGACGGACATAGATGCGATATATGTTGAAGGTGATAAGCCATCAGATGAAGAATGTCCGAATGAGTTAAATACGATGGCATTTTATTTTGATGAATATGGAACTGGCGGACATTTACCCAATCCAGATGAGCCAGGGCAAGGAGAAGATGATAGATGTGATCCGCCTTGTGATAAATGTCATATTTGTGATATAGATGTTGGTGAATGTATTAAAAAAACGTGTTCTATAGAAGTTTGTCCTGACGGGCAAGTTTCTAGTGGTAATGATGAATGTGGTTGTATAAAAAGCTGTATTGATGCAGAAGGGACAGAATGTTCACAGGGAGCTGATACAAATTATACTTGTTGTATAACAACTTATATGGAAGAAACGTGCGGTGCTTTGGATAATCCCATAGAACATATTTGGATTCAAGATGGAACAGAAGGTAATGGTAAATGCTGTTGTACAAGGGATGAAAGTGAAGATTGTTGTGATGCTGATGGGGGAATATGGAGCAATGGCCATTGTTGTTCTGTAGATACGCCTTATTGGTTGGATAATGTAGGCTGTATCGAATGTTTGAATGATGCACATTGCTTAGGTAATACAGATGGAAGAACAATTTGCGATATAGATACACATACTTGTGTTTCTGGTTGTATTTCTTTAGGAGAAACGTGTGAAAAAGGCAATGGAGACGGTGGCTTTTGTGCTAAGGAGAGCTCTTCTTCTTCCACCCTGGTTTGTTGTTCACAAGACCTTATTGATATAAAAAATGTCTGTTGTTCAAGTGTTGATAAAATGGTTTTAAGATTTAATAGTGTTGGATGCCCATATTCTCCGCCAAATCAATATGGGGAGTGTTGCGAGGATGGTAAGGTTTATCATCCTAAACCAGCTATAAGTGGTTGCTGTCGTTCTCCTTATGTTTGGATGTCGTCCGGTTCTCCTATTTATTATCCGTCTGAATACTGTGATATTCCTCTTCCAGATGAGTATTTGATGAGATCATGTTGTTGTCCTGGTCTAAATTATATTTGTTCTGAAACAGGAGATTGTCTCGAAATAGATGAAGGGGATGATATCGGAGAATGTACAGAAATATGTACAAGGACTGATAAGTTGTATAAAGTTTGTTGTAAAGGTGGAACGCCGACACAAACAGCAGGTGGATGGTATAGCTGTCCAGGATGTGAATGTACGGAAGCTTTATTGCCGGAAACTTGCTCCTTTGGTGGTTAAAAGGTGTTTTATCTTGCTATCTATCGTAAGGGAGACTCTCAATGAAAAGTTTTATTTTCAAAAATAAAATTTTCTGGAAGTGTTTTTTAGGACAAACTAGTTTCTCGTTTTGTTCAGATAATTAAAACTTTGTTCTTGTGTGTTTTAAGGTAAACTTTCTATTTTTCAACAGATTTTTTTGAAATTAATGTAGAATAAATAGTAGCTTGTTGGTTGTCTTTTTTATCATAAGTAGAACAAGAGTTTTCTTTTAATAGTTGTAAGATTTCCGGATCTTGGGGCATATATTGACCTGTTTTTAAATCTAATCTATTTTGGTAAAGATGCATTGCTTGTTCAGAAGAGCGAGCTCCACCGTTGATTAAGGCTTTTATTGTATGTTTATCTCCATAACGAGCCGCATGCATTAAAAGAGAAGTGCCGTTAGTGTCCGTTTCATTTACATCAGCTCCTTTTTTTATAAGAGTTTTAAGAATTGGCGTTAACTCAGGTTTACCATGTGCGGCAATAATAGCTAAGTACAAAGGTGATTGGTTCATATGATTTTTTTTATTAGCTTGTGCGCCAACATTCAACAATGTTTCAACAAGCTGTGATTTTCCATTCAACACTGCTGCTGTCAGGAGTGTTTGTCCCCACCCATTCTTAATGTCATTTAGTCCGGGAGCTGTTAGATGTTCTTTTTCAATATGGTGTATAGGAATATTTTTCACGCCGTGATCTGTAAGTATTTGATATTGCCATTGATCTAAAGGAGATGTTGGCTGATTGAAGAAATCAATTCCATCAAAAGATTGAACTAGTTTTGTTTTTTCGGATTGTTTTTCCGCCGCCTGACCTGTTTGTGTCTCTAAAGAAAGGGCCGCAGTTCCAATTAGAATCGTTTTTTTTAATACATCTTTTAAGGACATATTTCCCTCCTTCTCATAGTATAACACAAATAAAAGTATTTTCAAATTTTATGAAAAAACTAAAAGAGGAGATGAAACTAAATATGAATTTTTATTTGATATGAAAAAAGAAGGAGAGGTTTTTTCTTTGATGTCAAGTTCTATAAAAAAATCAGGTGTTGATAGGTTTTACTGATGTTGTCAGTCGATTTTTTCTTAAAAAATATGTTGTTCTTTAGCAAATATGTAAATAGAAATTACTTTAGCTTTTGTGTAAGTGTCGATAGTTGGAACAATAGAGTATTTTTTTATGTATTTTAATGAAAAACAAAGCTTGAAAAAGGCTCATAAAATACATACAATAATGATATTGTATATAACTTTTAGAGGACTTTTTTTATGTTGGTTGATAAAAAAGCTTTATTAGAATTAAAAAAAGAAATAGAAACAACAGGTTCTGGTTTAGTTGCTCTGTTTTATGAGGATAAACCGTTTCGAGTGGATGCTGTTAACGGTGACGGAAAAACAGTTACGATGATGGCGGGCTATCATAAAGAAGATGTTGCTTTATTAAAAGGTTTTTTGAGATTAGGAGCCCCATTAAATCAGTCCGATAAAGTATGGCGATATACGCCATTGATGCATGCGTTGGCGTTCAAAGGTTCTGCCGAAAGTATCCAAGCTTTATTAGCCGCGGGTGCAGATGTTACAGCACGAGGAATGGACGGAAATACAGCACTGCATTTGGCGATTCGTCGTGGAGATAACCAACTTATGCATGCTATATTGGAAAAAGTCATTTCACATCCTCAAAAAATGAGTTTATTAAATCAAAAGAATGCAGAGGGGTATTCTGCATTGATGATGGCAATTTTTTATCATAAAGCTTCTTTTGCTCAAAAGTTGGCAGAGCATGGGGCTATTATTCCTCATCGTTTGTCAGGGAATATCGATTGGTTACAAAAAGCAAGTATTTCTTCTATTAAGTTGTATTGTGAGATCATGAATAGACAAGAAAAATGCCTTATAAAAGGTCATAACTTTTCTTTCCCTATTATCGTTCACAGCAAAGAAAGACAATATGCTTAAGAAGAAACTTCCATTAAAGTAGCCGCTTTTTTGATAATGCGTTTTGAAATAGATGCGTCCATTTTGGCATGAGGCATGAAGTGGCGTTTGAAAGCAATAATATTGGTTTCTTTTCCATAATTCATCGGGTATCCGATTGCGGATAGAATTTTTTCTATTGGCAGTTTTAAAAGCGTCTCTTTTTTGGGTGACGTTCTATCTGTCCATAAGCCAATTCCAGCCTTTCCAAAAGTTCTCCAAGGAAAGAAAAGTCCGGGATCTTTTCTTCTGTTCGGAGCTATATCAGAATGAGCTAGAACATTTCGAGGAGAAATTTTATATTTTTCCATTAAAAAATGGCATAATTTTAAGCCGACATTAATTTGTTTTTTGGTAAATCGTTGCAATTCACCATTTTGAGTTGAACACTGAAATTCAATTCCTATAGAGGCATCATTTAAAGAAATAGTTCTTTTTTTGTGATTATAATTATTCCAATTTGATAAACCAGCATGAAAGGCTTTTTTTTCATCAGGAACTAGTTGATAAACTGTTCCGTCTCTATCAATTACATAATGAGCGCTGACACGTTTTGGCTTTTGACTGTGGACTAGAAAAGAAAAGGTATGTTCTAAATTTCTGGTTGATGTAGCATGTATAATTAGATAAGAGATTTTATCTTTTCTTTCTTCAAAATTAGGAGAAGGATATTGAATAATTTTTATCATTTTAAAACCGTTCGAAGATAACTGTGACACAAAGCAACAGCCAAAGCATCAGAAGCATCCGGTGGAATATGCTCAGGCAATGTCGGAAGCATACGTCGAACCATCATATCTACTTGATTTTTGTCGGCATGACCAACACCAACAACCATTTTTTTGATTTGATTAGGTGTGTATTCGGCGACAGAAATACCATGCTCCGCAGGAGCTAGAATAATAGCTCCTCTAGCTTGGCCTAATTTTAGTGTTGAAGTTGGGTTAACGTTCACAAAAGTTTCTTCTATTGCTGCTTCATCAGGTTGAAAATCTAAAATAACTTTTGTTATAGCCGTATGAATTTCAGCCAAGCGTTCTGCTAAAGTTAAAGAAGTATCGGCATTGATAACTCCGGCTGCGATAAAAGAGATTTTTGGACCGTTTTTTTCAATCAGTCCCCATCCAGTGTGACGCAGTCCGGGGTCAAGGCCTAAAATACGCATTAATCTAGCTTTTCCATAATAGCTTCTGGAATATCGGCATTTGTTGTGACACGTTGCACATCATCGTCTTCTTCTAAAGCCGCGATGAAATCCATCAGTTTTTGTGCTGTTTCTAAATCTTCGATTGGCGTTTGAACGAGAACTTTCCAATCTAAACGGCAAACTGTCGGATCTCCAAATTTTTTCTCAAGAGCTGCACGGACCGCAAATAAATCATCCGGATTGCAATAGATTGTATGTGTTTCATTGTCTGTTTCAACATCATTAGCACCTGCATCAATAACTGCTTCAAACATTGTATCATTATCTGCTACTGCTAAAGGATATTCAATCATACCGACCCGTTCAAAGTTGAAAGAAACAGAGCCTGTTTCTCCCATATTTCCGCCTTTTTTAGAAAAAAGAGAGCGAAGGTTTGGAGCCGTGCGTGCACGATTATCAGTTAATGCTTCGACAATAATAGCCACATTACCAGGACCAAATCCTTCATATCTTACTTCTTCATAAACAGTGCTATCTTCTCCCGGAGAGCCTTTTTTAATAGCACGTTCAATGTTGTCTTTTGGCATGTTTTCCGCTCGGGCTGCCAAAATAGCCGAGCGCAACCGTGGATTAGACGCTGGATCCGGTAATCCAGATTTCGCAGCAACCGTAATTTCTCGAGCGAGTTTTGAGAAAATTTTTGCGCGCATTTGATCTTGGGCACCTTTTCGATGCATAATATTTTTAAATTGTGAATGACCTGACATAATCTTTTTCCTTTCGTTTAATTATTTGTCGGAATGTATCATAGCTTTAGCTTTTTTTCAAGAGGGAAGACAAAGATTTTCTGAAAGGAATATTTAGTCTGTTTCAGCTAAGTGTGCTCCTATTCGAACAGATCGAATATTGGTGCAAAGTCCTGTGTTATCATCCGTTTCTAAAAAAACGGCACATAACGTTCCTTGAGCTTCTGCCGGCTGAAGTCTCTGTCGTATGTTATGCGTAAAACGAGGTAAAGCTGTCTCAACTTTCATGCCGATAACAGAATAATAATCACCACACATACCGACATCTGTTATATATCCAGTTCCTTTTGGTAAAATCATAGCATCTGCTGTCGGAATATGTGTATGTGTTCCGGCAACAAGTGAAACGCGTCCGTCACAAAAAAAGCCCATACTCATTTTTTCAGAAGTTGCTTCTCCATGCATGTCAACTAAAATGGCTTGGACATCTTTTCCGAGGACATATTTTTCCAAAAAAGAATCAATGCTGGTAAAAGGATCTTCTGTGGGACGCATAAACAATTGTCCTAACAGTTGAACAATAGCAATTTTTCGTCCGTCTGATAATTCAAAAACTCCAAACCCATGACCTATTGTTCCATCGGGATAGTTTAAGGGACGAATTAATCTTTTTTCGTTTTCTAAAGTTGTAAAGATATCTTTTTTATCGAAAGTGTGATTCCCCATTGTAATAACGTCGACGCCTTTTTGGCGGAAGAGAGAGAACATTTTAGGCGTTAGACCAAAACCGTGAGCTGCATTTTCTCCATTGACAACAAGAAAGTCCCAATTCAATTTTTCTTTTAAATAGGGTAAATGAGTAAAAATAGCTTCTCGTCCTGCACGACCGACGACATCTCCACAAAATAATATCTTCATTGTTTTATCCTTTTTCGAACAGGATAAAAGAAAGAGAAAAATTTATCAAGAGAAAAACCGTTTTGAAAGCTGGAGTAGCCTTCTTGGCCGTCGACGACCCAGTCCAGGTCGCATCTCAATAGTGAGTGATGGTCGTTAAGTTTTCTTCGTGCCATCCCCTTTCTGTGTTCATAGACCCTCGGATTCAAGATGTCTAACAAACCAGAAAGCTCGACTCCATATTTTTATCTTACGACTTTTTTAAAATTTCTGCAAGTTCGGAAATGCGTATTGCTAAATTATCAATAAAAGCAGGGACTTGTTCGTCAAAATTCGATTCGTTTTGTGCCACAGCAGAAGAGTTTTCCTTTATTGAAAAAAGTTCCTGAGCTACTAAGATACTAACCATAGCGAGTAATTGTCCTTCTGGAATAAAACCAATGGAAGAGGTTAATTTATCAGCTTTTTCATTTAAAAAATTTGCTAATGTTAAGATATGATTTTCTTGTCCATCAGCACAAGCGATTTTGTAAGGTCTGCCAGCAATTTTAAAGGTGACAACAGCCATTCCTATTCCTCTTTGACTTGAGCGATAGCTTTATCAATTCGCTCATAAGCTGTTACAACAGCAGCATGTAAGCTTTCGATTTTTTCTCTATTTTCGTTTTTTTGTCTCGTAGCGATAACAACAGCTTCTTCTAGCTTTTTTAAAGAAGAATGTAAGTTATCAAGCGCTGTCTTCAGCTTTTCCATTTTTATTTTCCTTTGTTCCTTAGAATAAAGGAAGCTTACATTTTTTTCAAGAGGTATTTTCATTAAGAAACTCCTTGACAGTTTTATAAAAATGTGATTACATGCTCACAGCTTTCCGAAGTTGGGCAGGTGATGATGACCTTTGCTTACGGCTTTGATAGAAAGTCTCCGACCAGTCAGGTAGTCTGAATAGCGAGTCGGAATGGGTGCTTTGAATTGCTCGAAACGGGTCGTTCAAAGATTTTTTTAATATTTAAAGATAGGAAAGATTAAATGCCTACAATCAATCAATTAACCAGAAAGCCTCGTAAAGCTTCTGTTAAAAGAAATAAAGTTCCTGCGTTGCAAGCTTGCCCACAAAAACGTGGTGTTTGCACACGTGTTTATACAACAACACCAAAGAAACCAAACTCTGCTTTGCGTAAGGTTGCTCGTGTTCGTTTGACAAATGGCTTCGAAGTGACAAGCTATATTCCTGGTGAAGGGCATAACCTTCAAGAACACAGTGTTGTGATGATCCGTGGCGGTCGTGTAAAAGACTTGCCTGGTGTTCGTTATCATATTATCCGCGGTACTTTGGATACGCAGGGTGTCGCTAATCGTAAACAAGCGCGTTCTTTGTATGGCGCGAAACGTCCAAAATAATTAAAGGAGTAGAGAATGTCACGTAGACATGCAGCAGAAAAGCGCATTATCAACCCAGATGCCAAATTTGGTGATGTGGTTGTCGCAAAATTTATGAACAGCGTTATGCTTCGCGGACAAAAAAGTACAGCTGAAAAAATCGTTTATGGCGCAATTGCTCGTTTGGAAGAAAAAACAAAACAAGACGGTTTGAAAATGTTCCATGATGCTTTAGAAAATGTAAAGCCTTTAGTGGAAGTCAAGTCTCGTCGTGTCGGGGGTGCAACTTATCAGGTTCCTGTTGAGGTTCGCGCTGACCGTCGTCAAGCTTTGGCAATTCGTTGGATTATTGATGCCGCTCGTAAGCGTAGTGAAAAAACAATGGAAGAAAGACTGTTTGGTGAATTGATGGATGCTTCAAATAATCGCGGTAATGCTATTCGTAAACGCGAAGATATGCATAAAATGGCTGAAGCAAACAAAGCTTTCTCTCATTACAAATGGTAAGCTAGGGGGAAATGAAAGATGGCTAGAACCACACCACTTGAATTATACAGAAATATCGGTATCATGGCACACATTGATGCCGGTAAAACAACAACTACAGAACGTATTTTGTATTATACCGGTAAGTCTCATAAAATCGGTGAAGTACATGACGGCGCTGCAACAATGGACTGGATGGAACAGGAGCAAGAACGTGGTATTACAATTACCTCCGCAGCTACAACTGCTTTCTGGAAAGGACATCGAATTAACGTTATTGACACCCCGGGCCACGTTGACTTTACAGTAGAAGTAGAACGCTGCTTGCGTGTGTTGGACGGTGCAATAGCTGTTTTTGACGGCGTTGCCGGTGTTGAACCTCAGTCTGAAACTGTTTGGAGACAAGCTGATAAATATAATGTTCCTCGTATTTGTTTTGCTAACAAAATGGATCGTATGGGAGCTAATTTTTATCGTTGTGTCGATATGATTAAGGATCGTTTAGGTGCTCGTCCACTCGTTATGGCTCTGCCGATTGGTGCAGAAGCTGATTTCGTCGGAATTGTCGATGTTTTAAAACGTAAAGCTATTATTTGGCATTCCGAGGATTTAGGTGCGACTTTTGAAGAAAGAGAAATTCCTGCAGAATTAAAGGAAAAAGCAGATCAGTATTATCATGAGCTCGTAGAAACAGCTGTTGAAATGGATGATGCTGCAATGGAAGCCTATTTGGAAGGAAATGAGCCAGATATTGATACATTAAAGAAATGTATTCGTAAAGGAACAATTGAACAAAAATTTGTTCCTGTTTTTTGTGGCTCTGCTTTTAAAAACAAGGGTGTTCAACCATTGTTGGATGCCGTTGTTGACTATCTTCCTTCTCCATTAGATATTCCACCGGCTCATGCTATTTCTGCCAAAGATGGTTCGGATGTAGAAGTAGAAGCTTCAGATGAAGGTCCATTTGCAGGTCTTGCTTTTAAGATTATGAATGACCCATTTGTCGGTTCTGTGACTTTCGTTCGTGTCTATCGCGGTGTTTTAGAGACAGGATCTTATGTCTTAAACTCTGTTAAAGATAATAAAGAACGTATAGGTCGTATGTTGTTAATGCATGCAAATCATCGTGAAGATATTAAAGAAGCAAGAGCTGGAGATATCGTAGCTTTGGTCGGCTTAAAGGATACAACGACAGGGGATACATTATGTGATAATTCTGCTCCAGTTATTTTGGAGAAAATGGAATTTCCGGATCCTGTTATTGAAATTGCCGTTGAGCCTAAGACTAAAGCAGATATTGAAAAGATGGGATTGGCTTTAAACCGTTTAGCAATGGAAGATCCATCATTCCGTGTTTCTTCAAACACAGAAACTGGGCAAACCATTATTAAGGGAATGGGCGAGTTGCACTTGGAGATTATTATTGATCGTTTGAAACGAGAATTTAAAGTAGAAGCCAATGTCGGTGCTCCACAAGTTGCATACCGCGAGACAATTTCTCAAGCATATGATTGTGATTACACTCATAAGAAACAATCCGGTGGTGCTGGTCAGTTTGCTCGTGTAAAAGTTCTGTTCGAACCATTACCTCCAGGGTCTGGTTATCAGTTTGAAAACAAAGTTGTTGGTGGTAATGTGCCAAAAGAATACATTCCTGGTGTGGAAAAAGGTTTGATGGCTGCTAAGGAGACTGGTGTCATAGCAGGCTTCCCTTGTACTGACTTTAAAGCAACATTACATGATGGTGCTTATCATGATGTTGACTCATCAACAATGGCGTTTGAAATTGCAGCACGGGCTTGCTTCCGTGAAGGCATTCCTCAAGCAAAGCCAAAGTTGCTTGAGCCAGTGATGAAAGTTGAAGTTGTCACACCTGAAGAATACATGGGTGATATTATTGGTGACTTAAACAGTCGACGTGGCCAAGTAAACGGCATGGATCAACGTGGTAATGCACGTGTGATTGATGCGACAGTTCCTTTGGCAAATATGTTCGGCTATGTGAATACTTTGCGTTCAATGAGCCAAGGACGTGCACAATATACGATGCAGTTTGCTCATTATGCAGATGTGCCACAAATGGTTGCTGATGAAATTAAAGCAAAATTAAATGGTTAATTGAAATGGTCGCCGCTTGAGGCGGCGACCTTTTTTTGAAAGGAAGAAGAGAGAGATGGCGAAAGAGAAGTTTGAGCGGAGCAAACCCCATTGCAACATTGGGACGATTGGACACGTTGATCACGGTAAGACGACGTTGACGGCAGCGATAACGAAAGTATTATCG
>CALXXX010000003.1 GCA_944392795.1 uncultured Alphaproteobacteria bacterium
GAGGGGAATGGTGTAATGGGGACACCTGTTGTCAAGGGGACACGACATGTGCGAATGGTGTTTGTTGTCCGAATCCGATTGTAGAGGATTGTCCAGATCCATGTACTTATATGGATGTTGATGAGAGCGGATGTCCAGCGTGTATTCCCGTAGATTGTCCTGAGGGACAGACTTGTAATTCTGAAACAGGTTCCTGCGAAGGAAAATGCACTGAGGATGAACCTGTTTTTTGTTCTATTGGAGAAGAAACTTGGTGTTGCGGGGAAGGAAATACCTGTGGTGCTACGATAGGTCAGTGTTGTCAAGAAGGTGTTTGTTGTGAAGATGGGCAAAAGGCCTATCGTTATGAAGGTTCAGTTAAATGTTGCAATCAAGATCCAAATACTGCTCCTGGTCACTTGTGTTGTACAGGACGAACAGAAAGTGGCATACTCGCAAAGGCATTTGAATATCGTCAAGGAAGTATATCCGCAACAGGTGATCCATCCACAATAGGAAAAGTTTTTGGATGTTGCTTTAATAATAATCCAGATATTCTTTCTGCGTATGGTCCTTACAATAAACAATATGGTATCTGTTGTGGTTCAGCAAGTGAACCTTATGCAGCAGTTTATGCGGAAAGTGATAAACTAGGACGTATGACCTATGGTTGCTTTAGTTGCCCGTCTCCATCTGTCATCTCAGGGAGTCCAGATCAAGGAGACGGAACTGTGCAATATGGATGTCCATAATAATAGATAGATATAATTTGGAGTAGGTGTATTTTTAATAAAACAATTTGGAACTAGAAATATAAAAATTCTTTTCACAAAAAAAGGAGTTAAAAGCTTTTTAAATTTTACTCATCTCCGATGCGTAAGGCTTCAATAAAAGCGGATTGTGGGATTTCTACTTTACCAAATTGTCTCATCCGCTTTTTTCCTTCTTTCTGCTTTTCTAAAAGCTTCCGTTTTCTTGTGATGTCTCCGCCATAACATTTTGCTGTCACATCTTTACGATAAGCAGAAATATCTTCCCGAGCAATGATTTTAGCTCCAATCGCAGCTTGAATAGGAATTTTAAATTGATGACGTGGAATTAAATCTTTTAATCTTTCACAAATTTGCCTTCCGCGTCTTTCTGCTTGCGAGCGATGAACAAGGAATGATAACGCATCAACTGTTTCTCCATTGACTAAAATAGAAACTTTGACTAAATCACTGGCGCGATAGCCGATTACTTCATAATCAAAGCTAGCATAACCGCGAGAGATTGACTTTAAACGATCATAAAAATCAAAAACAATTTCATTTAAAGGGATTTCATAAACAGTCATGGCACGATTGCCTACATAAGTTAGATTCTTTTGAATTCCTCGGCGTTCAGAACATAATTGTAAAATAGACCCTAAGTACTCATCAGGTGTCATAATGGTCGCCTGTACCCAAGGTTCTTCAATTTCGGAAATAAGAGTTACATCAGGCATATCAGCTGGATTATGCATATCAAAGCTTTCCCCATTGGTTAAATGCATTTTATAAACAACACTGGGGGCTGTAGTAATTAAATCTAAATTAAACTCGCGTTCCAATCGTTCTTCAATAATTTCCATATGAAGGAGGCCTAAAAAGCCACAACGGAAACCTTGACCTAGTGCCATAGATTTTTCGGGAACAAAATGAAAACTGGCGTCATTAAGTTGTAGCTTTCCAAGAGATTCTTTTAAATTTTCATAATCGCTGCTATCTAATGGGAAAAAAGAGCAGAAAACAACGGGTACACTAGGCTTAAAGCCAGGTAAAGCTTGCTTTGTTGGATTCTTTTCATCTGTAATCGTATCACCGACTTTAGTTTCACCGATACTTTTAATACTGGCTGTAATAAAGCCAATTTCTCCTGGATAAAGCGCATCGACATCTTTCATTTTTGGAGCAAAAATTCCAACTTTTTCAACAGTATGTGTTGTGCCAGCTGACATCATACGAATAGGCATTCCTTTTTTTAAAATGCCATCTTTAATACGAACTAAAATAACAATTCCTAAATAAGAATCATACCAGCTGTCGACTAATAGCGCTTTTAATGGAGCTTTTTCATCTCCTTGTGGTGCGGGAAGACGTTTTACAAGATTTTCCAAGACATCATCAATTCCAATACCTGTTTTTGCAGAAATTAAAACAGCATCTGATGCATCAATACCGATTACATCTTCAATTTGTTGTTTAACACGTCCAGGGTCAGCGGCAGGTAAATCAATTTTGTTGATAATAGGAACAATTTCATGATTTTCATCTATAGCCTTATAAACATTTGCCAGTGTTTGAGCTTCGACGCCTTGTGAGGCATCTACGACTAAAAGAGACCCCTCTACAGCGGCCAAAGAACGACTGACCTCATAGCCAAAGTCAACATGACCTGGTGTATCAATTAAGTTGAGATGATATGTTTCTCCATCTTGAGCTTTATATTCAAGACGAACCGTTTGAGCTTTTATTGTAATGCCACGTTCACGTTCGATATCCATGTTATCTAATAGTTGTTCTTTCATTTCTCGTTTTGTGACTAAACCACAACGTTCAATCAAACGATCTGCCAATGTTGATTTTCCATGATCAATATGAGCAATAATAGAAAAATTTCGTATTTTAGTAATATCGTGCATGAGTTATTTCCTTTATTTTGCAGTTATTATACTGGAGTTCAAAAAAAAAGCAAGCCGGGGAGTAAAAAGGCTTGATATTTAAAAATAAAGATGGTATTGATAAGTTATTTTGGAACAAGAAGAAAGTGAAGAATATGAAGGAGAAAGACAGATTGAACATGGTCCTAAGGGGGGGTGGGAGGTTTAAATCTTTTTTAGCCTCTATTTTATT
>CALXXX010000004.1 GCA_944392795.1 uncultured Alphaproteobacteria bacterium
CATTGAAGTGTGAAGCAGGCGAGACCTGTAATGGGAAGGGGGATTGTTGTTCTGATGGTGTTGGGAATGATGGAGAATGTTGTCCTGCTTTGACAGATCCAGATTGTGAGACAGAAACAGATGAAAATGGTTGCACAGTGTGTAAGACCTCTTGTCCAGAAGAAACACCTGTCTCTTGTTCTATCGGAGAAGATAGTTGGTGTTGCGCCGAAGGTAATACGTGCGGTTCGACACAAGGGCAATGCTGCCAATACAATAATTGCTGTGAAAATGGAGAAAAACCTGGTTGGACTTGGCTTCAGTTTATGGAAGGTCAAGAACCTAATCCTGGTAATGGTTCTAGACCTCTTTGTTGCCCTGTAGGAACAAAAATAGTTGTTAAAGATAGGGAAATTATCTCGGATACTATGTACATAAATGATTATGGCTGTTGTGCTGGAACAGTTTCTTTAGAATGTTCATGCACAAATGGAGAGGGAACTTGCGGAGAACGCTGTTTGTCTTTACCAAATTATATTGAATACACTTGTTCTACTGGCTGGGCTTCATAGTTCATCTTTTTTTTAAGATAAAGAATACTTTTAAAAGTATTTTTTAGTCATTTTGAACTTTTCTTAGTCAATTATCTTGTGAACTTGCAGTAAGTACCTTATTTCCAAATTATTTCGATACAATCATAATCTCTAGTCGCTTCTTCTAACTTTTTGCGCAATTTACAGATAAATACATCAATAATCTTTAACTAGCAATTTGGTAATAGTTGCAGGAATAATATCTACTTTAAATTATCCTGAGAGCTTATCATAATCATTTTTTTATCCTAATTTTTTTTGTAATTTGATCATGAAATTGTATCACTTTGTTTCATGCGTTTTTCTAATTTCTGTATAGCTTGTTCAACTTTGGAGCTTGTTATCACAATTTCTTCTAAATAGCTGTTAACATAATCCATTTCTGTCATGTCTTTAATTAAATTAGGAATTTTTTTTAATATTTTTCGTGTAAATTTTTATTCACGGTGATAAGGCAGATGAGCTGTAATAGTGTAAGCTCGATAAAGTTGCTCTGTTAAAACTGCTCGAATAAGCATATGAGGCAGTGTCATTCGACCAAATGAAAGAACTAAATTTGCTTTTTCTTTAACTTCAGAACTGTGTCCGTTTGCGCCGCCAATTAAAAGAGCTATGTTTTGTATTCCACTGTCAGACCATTTAATTAACTTATCAGCAAATTGTTCTGAATTAAGGTGTTCACCATGTTCATCCAGCACAATAATTTTTGCTCCTTTAGGTACAGAACTTAACAGTAAACGACCTTCTGCTTTTTTTAATTCTTCAACAGGTAGTTTTTTCTTTTCCTCTAATTCTATAATGTTAATTGGCCATTGGCAGCGTTTAACATAACGACGGATAAGTAAGTCTTCTTCCGAATTTTTTTTCATTTTGCCAATAGCAATAATCCATAAGTGCATTTTTTTCTCCTGTCATAAGGCTAATTGATAACTGAGGAAAAAGCAAGATTAGTCTTTTAAAACTTGCAACAGCACAAAAAAGACATTATACTCTCGCCACATAAAGGGATGTAAAATGAAAGAAAAGACAAATAAGTTCATTCGAAAATTAGTTTATATTTGTGCAACTTGGTTTGGGAGTGGGCGAGTTCGTTTTATGCCTGGAACAGTTGGTTCTTTGATTGCTCTTCCCTTTGTCGCTTTTGCTATTTGGGTCGGAGGTACTTGGGGAGTAATAGCTTTTTCTGTGGGTGTCTATTTCATAGGCCTATATTCAATTAGATATGTCTTACAAGAAAATGAGCATGATCCTGGTTTTGTCGTTATTGATGAAGTGGTGGGACAATCTTTGACTTTTGTTTTTGTAAGCACTGTGATGCCATCTTTATGGATGTTTTTAATAGGATTTGTAGCTTTTCGTTTCTTTGATATTGTCAAAGTTTGGCCGGCATGTTATTTTGATAAGAAAGTACGAAATGCTTCAGGTGTTATGTTGGATGATGTCGTTGCTGGATTATATGCCAGTTTAGTTTTATTGTTAATTCATATGTTGTTTTAGAGAGGAAAAATGAACGAAGAGAATAATAAGGAACATTTTAAACATGTTTTAACATTATATGCTGCAGCTAAAGGATATGTTTTATCTCCTTTTGCGGATAAGGTCATTAATAGATGTCTGACTGTTTGTGAAGGCAAGTGTCCATGTGATATGTCCAGAGGCTTTTGTCCTTGTGGAGAGCATGAAAAAGAAATTTCTGAAATGGGACACTGTCACTGTAATTTGTTTTTGAAAAAAGAGTAAAAAATATGTTTTTTTAAAGCCTCCCAAGTGGGGGGCTTTATTTTAAAATAACTTAAATCCTTTTTCTTCCATTTTAGGTTTATTATAATCTTCTACTTGTTTTTTTGCTTCTTCAATTTCTTCGGCTTTTAATTGTGGTTCAACAGCTTTTAATGTTGTTGAAGCAAGATCTTTTAGATCTTCTTTTTTTGCTTGTTGGACTGTAATTTGTAACCATTTATAACATTTTACGGGATCAGTTGTCACCACTTTTCCTTCACAATATGTTTTAGCCGTTAGAAAAGCTCCTTCCGCATCTCCTAATTCTGCCGCCTGTTCATAGAATTTTAAAGCGGTTTGAGGATCTTGCAAACGCGTTTCCTGGACTTTCCCAAGCCAAGTAAATGCTTCTGGACGACCATTTTTCCCCCAATCATTTATTTTAGCTTCAATAGTGGACATATCTTTCTTTTGTATCGCTTCTTCTAGCTCATTTGTTCGAATACCCCACTCAGACCCATCAGAAATAACGACTTCATTTTGTTCTTTTAGTTCACGAATAGTGTCTGCATCGTTATAACCGGGGATGATTGGTAACGGTTCGGCAAGTTCAATTTCTGGAACACTTTTTTCTCCTTTTACAGGCTGCCATTTGCGAGCGATTTGTTGACCAATTTCTAGGTTTTTATTATCTGTAATTTTGCTTGCGATTTTATCACGTTGCTCAGCGGCCCAAGTTCCAATATCATCTGTATTATAAGCCGCTAAGATGCTGTACCAAGCATAAGCTTCTACCGCATTGTATAACCGTTTGTCGGTTGCAAGCAAATCAGCTAAATCTTGTTGTGCTTTGACATAACCTTGATTGGCTGAGCGCGAAATCCATTTTAAAGCCAGGGCATAATCTTGAGGAACGCCTCGACCATATAAATATAAAATAGCCAGTTTATATTGTGCTTCCGGATGACCTTTTAAAGCGGACATTTTATAAAAACCACCAGCGTATACGTAATTTTTTTCAACATCTTCTCCGTTAGCATAAAGTTCTCCTAAGACGAATTGAGCATCTTTATCTCCGGCTCTTCCGGCAGTTTTTAGTAAAGCTAAACCGTCATCTATGTTTTTTTCAATACCTTCCCCCTTAACCAGCATGTTTCCTAATTTAGATGCTGCAGTCATATTGCCGGAGTTATAAGCTTTTAAAAAATACTCAGCCGCTTTAGGAAGAGATTTTTCAACGCCTAATCCTTGTTCATACATTTGGCCTAAATAATAAGATGCCACATTATCTCCCTCATCGGATAGGTAAGAGAACTCTTCGAAAGCTTGATCATATTTTTTTTCGTCAAAAAAACGAATGCCATCTGCCCTGTCAGCTAAGGCTGCTGAGCTGATAACGGTTGAACAAAGCAAAGAAAATATAATTTTTTTGAGCATCTTTTATGTCCTTTCAAAAATTTCTTTTATTTTATCCTATCCTATCCTAAAACAACTAGAACGTCCACATTATTTTTTACCTTTTAAATAACGGGTTGGGTTCAGTGCTTTTGTTCCTTTTCGAATTTCAAAGTGAAGCTGAGGAGTTTTAACATTTCCTGTAGAACCGACCTGAGCGATTGTTTGTCCTTTTTTTACGGTTTGTCCACGTTTGACAGAGACACTATCTGCGTGAGCATAGGCCGTAATCCAACCATCGCTGTGTTTGATTAAAAGCAGGTTTCCAAAGCCTTTTAATTCACTTCCGGCGTAAGCTACTACACCATTTTCAGCCGCTTTGATCGGTGTTCCTCGTTTTGCACTAATGTTAATTCCATCATTATGTTTTCCGCCGCCTGAAGGACCGTAAGAAGAAATAACTTTTCCATCAACCGGCCATATAAAATTTCCGCTGCGTTTGGGTGTAGGGGGAAGTTTTGTTGTTGGAGCTTTTGCTTTTGATGTGGCTTTGGGCGGTGAAATATTTTCTTTTGTTGCTACGTTTTTGGAAGAGGAAGATTTTGCTACTTTTGCCGTTGTTCTAACTTGTGTTGAGGCTGTATCGGGTAGAGTTGATGTCGGCAGGACTAAATTTTGTCCGACAGAAATTGTCCAGGGTTCTTTTAAATTATTTTGTTTTGCTAAAGAATTTAAATCCACATGATAATATCGAGAAATACTATAAAGAGTATCTCCTTTACGAACTGTATGGATACGTGCCGGAGGAATAAATAAAAGTTGACCGATAGATAATTTATAAGGCGGTCTTAGATGGTTAATTTCCATAATAGAACGCACAGGAACATTATATTTACGCGAAATAGCATAGACTGTTTCTTTCTTTTCGACACGATGAAACTGCCCTCTTGTACGGGAAGAGGGCGGAATAGAAACCCAATGTTGCGAGCAACATCCCAAAAGAAGGCAAAACATTCCTGTTATGATGACTTTTCGAAGCGCTTTCATCATAAAAAAACATCATAAATCAAAATTCTTAAAAAAGAATGAAGATAAAGCTTATACACGGAACAAATGAACTTCTAATAAAGGTTTTTTTCCATATTGTTCCGTAATAAAGTGACGAATAGTTAAACGAACGGTTTCTTTAATTTTATCATCTTGCTTTTTATCTTCTTTATCTAATTTTTGAATAGCTTCATTGATGCGAGCAAATAAAACCTCTTTACCATTTTCTGTTTCATCCAGTAATCCAAAAGAAGAAATTTGAGGTTCTCCTAAAATGTCGCCTTTTTGATTGACAACTAATGTTGTGACAACTGTTCCCCCTTCTATCATTTTACGGCGTTTTTTTAATACATCGGCTCCGAGTGATAGGATTTGTTTACCATCAACAGCCAGACAGCCAACAGGAATTTCTCCTAAAATTTCTGGATCACCGTCATTCATTTCCAGAACATCTCCTTCTTCGAGGGTGATAGCAATTTCAGCACCCCATTCTTGAGCTAATTTTTTATGCTCTAAAACTTGAAGAGGATCGCCATGAACAGGAATAGCAATTTGTGGCTTTAAATATTGATAAAGTTTTTGAATGTTATCTTGAGCCGGATGTCCTGAAACATGAACCAAAGCATCTTTATCGGTGATAATTTGACAACCAGTCATCATTAAGCGACGTTGCAATCCTGCGATTGCTAACTCATTTCCGGGAATAACACGGGAAGAAAAAATGACAACATCTTCTCTATCGAGCTGCATTTGTCCAGGAAGCGGTTTGGGAGAGGCTAACTTTGATAAAGCCGAAAAAGGTTCACCTTGACTACCAGTGCAAATATAAACCACTTTATCTTTTGGTAGTTCTAATGCTTCTTCTTTTGTCAAAAATTCAGGAATTCCTTTCATGTAGCCAACAGAGCGAGCGGCACTATCAATTCGCCATAATGAACGTCCCATTAGACAAACTTGACGTCCATTTGCTTGTGCAGCCCAATAAATACTCTCCATTCGTGTCACATTAGAGGCAAAACAGGTGACAATAATACGCTGTTTAAAGTGAGAAAATAATGTCGTTAAGCTTTCTCGAACATCTTTTTCTGTTTTTTCCTCATTTGGCGTAAAAATATTGGTTGAGTCTGAGACCAAAGCTAAAACACCTTCTTTTCCAAGTCGTTTAAGCTCATCAATGTCCGCTGGCTCTCCTAAAAGAGGAGAACTATCAAACTTCCAATCTCCAGAATGAATAATGATGCCTTCCTTTGTACGGATAGCAAGCATATTTGGTTCGGGGATAGAATGATTGACTGTGATAAATTCAACTTCGAATGGTCCTAGTTTTAAAAGAGAGCCAAGTTCAATAACATGTAAGTCAACTCTAGACAATAAACCAAATTCATTTAAACTGTCTTCAATTAACTCAGCTGTAAAAGGCGTTGCATAAATAGGACATTGTAAATCCGGCCACAGATACGGGATAGCACCGATATGATCTTCATGTCCATGGGTAACAACTAGACCAACAATATCTTTTTTATGGTGACTGATAAAAGCTGGATCTGGAAGTAAAACTTCGACACCTGGAAAGTTATCTCCAGGGAAACCAATGCCGCAATCAACGATTAACCATTTTCCTTCATAACCATATAAAAAGAAATTTAAGCCAATAGTTGTAATTCCGCCGAGTGGAATAAAAACCAGAGATTCTTTTGGAATAACAACTTCGGTCGTTTGTTCGTTCTCTGTATTTTGTTTCTGTATCATAATAAATCCTTTATATCATAAAAATATCACCAGCTGTGATATATTTTATTGTTGTATCTTGTTTCAAAATTAAGGCTCCGGTATCATCTAATCCTTCAAAAATGCCCTCTAATGTCTCCTTCGGTAAATGAACTTTAATGCGGGAGCCAATACTTGTCGCGTATTCTAACCACTGCCTCTTGATTGCAGAAAAACCTTTTTGCTCAAATAAGTTTATTTCAAAACTTAAGTTTTGTAAAATCTTATTTGCAAGTTCTTCCGCCGGTAATGTAGCATTATGGTCTTTTAGGCAGGTTGTTTGATAAAGCACTTGAGTTTCAGGTTTTTTTTCAATGTTAACACCAATTCCAATAATAAGTTTTTGATCTGTTGTTTCTAATAAGATGCCACTGATTTTTTTATTATCAATTAAGACATCGTTAGGCCACTTAATACGAGGAGATAAAAATCCTAGAGTTTCTGCTACAGCTAGTGCAGCAATGAAGCTGTAAACAGAGGCATTTGAAGGTAAAGGAAGAGTTAAAGATAAAAAAAGATTGCCAGAAAAACTTTCCCATTTTCTACCGTTTCGTCCTTTTCCCGCTGTTTGTGTTTCGGCAATGACAGCATGATATGGGGGCCATTTTTTAGCTTCTTCATTTGTGCTAGAACATTGCTTTAGATGGTGAATTTCAAATTTAAGCATGCTTTTTAATTTTTTGAATGGCAGAGAAGAATAAACGAAGTTTTATTATGATGGCTAAAAACATCATAAAAACAGCTGTTAAGGCGAGGTTTTCAACTTGGGAAGGTTGTGTTATTATCTTTTGCACTGCAGAGAGTGTAATATTGCCGGATACAATATATAAAATTGAAATTCCCCAAGCAAAAGTCGCCAAAGATAATAAGCCTTCTTTTAATAAAATGAGAGAGTCGTTTCTATTTTTTGTTTTCTCTATGAAAAGAATAAAGAAACTGAGTTGAAAACCTTCTAGAGCAACGAAAAGAGATAATAAATCTCGAGAGATTGCCATTAAAATAAAAGAAGCAAAAGGAAGTCCATAAAAAAGAGGTGAGATTTTATGAAAACTATATTTAAGCAAAATTAATTCAGCACTAATTTCACAAAAAACTGTCATTAAAATAAAACCTGCGAGTATCATACCATTTGAATCTGCAAAAAAAAGACCAGTATTGACAAAATTCATTAAAATACCAGCTGTTAATAAAGCGTGAAAGAACAAAAGGTTTCTTAAAGATATACTGAATAAAAAACCAAAGGCACCTATCACAGCAAATAAAAAAGCTAGTCCGACAGATAAGATAAAGGGGCTATAAACACAAGAGGTCGTAAAAAGACAAGCTTGTAAATTAGATAACACATCAAGCATGTTTTTTTCCTCCTTTTTTATGTCTTTTTCGTTGAAAAGCAGACCATGAGATACCTATGATGGTGATTGTAAACATGGCAGCAAAGAAAAAAGCAACTCTGGCATAAGAATGAGTGATAATATACCAAAGCGCCTCTAAACGGGTTTCAGAAATGGGGATAGCTGATAAAGCTGCGCTTGTGCGTATACTTTGTAAACAATTTAAACACTTAATGCTTTGAAGATATAGAAAAAGCATGTAACCTAATCCGCCAAGGAAAGTTAATGCTAAAATGATTTTAGGAAAAATAAAAATAATCTTTTTTAAAATAGGTTTTTTAGGAATATAATAGAGAATAATAAAAATAATCAGCTCTCCCAATAAAAACAATCCGCCAATAAAAGGCGCTCCTAGGATTAAAAATAATCCGCTTGATAAAAGAGCACACAAAATAAGAGCAATGATTTCTTTCATTTAGAAGCTTTCTTTCATTTGTTTAAATTCAATAGGGACAAGATAAGTCTCTTGAGATTTTTTGATAAATGAGGCTAGAGGACTTTCAATATTAAAACGAATTGTTGTTCTTTTACGATTTTGAAGGTTTTTATTTTCTGCAATAAGGAGGAAATCTGTTGTTTTGTCCGACAGTTCATTTAAAATAAGATTTGCCTTTCTAAAAGGAAGATTCTTCAGAACCTCTAAGTTTGGATTTGGATAAACAGCCGGAGTGTATGTAATGAGACCATCTCCAGGGACTTCTAACTGCAGATTTTTAAGTGAGAAGTTTTTATCTTCTAATTGTATGGTGTATTCTAACGCGCCAAAGCCGGAAGCACTTAGATTATCTATATTTAAGTAAGCTAATAAATCTTCTACTTTGGAAGGTTTTGCTTTAAATGTAAAAGTGTAAATAGGAGCTTGATAAATAAGCCATGTTGGATCTACACGCATAAAGCGACCAGCCATAGTGACATCCATTTGAGAAATGTTAAATTGCTCTCTTGAAGCATCAAAGTAAAATTGAGCCTGAACATTTTGCATGGGGAGGACAGCATCGATAGATTGAGCAAACGCTGTCTGTACCCCCTGTGTTCCGAAAGGTAAAAGAGAGCTGATTGTCATAACGGTATTGAGATTGGTAACGTGAGCATTCCCATAATCAAAAGAAACATCTTCAAGTAATATTCTTAACGGACCTGCAACATTACGTTCATTTTTGTAATGAATTTGTCCTTTGATGGTTACATTACCGGTTAGGTTAGTTAAATTATCATCGAATAAACTAGATATTTCTGACGGAGAATGTAAGCCATTTTTAAATGGGATCGTATTTGTTGTGATCGCCGCCAGGATTTCTCCAGAGTAGGGATTATAATAGCCATTAGCATCCATTGATAATTGATTGTTTAAAGTATGCGCCGTTAATTTAAAGTATTGTTCTGTATCCATATAAAAATCGATGGCGACTGGTTGTTTTAAAAGAGTATTTTTTTCTAATTTTAAAGAAGGTGATTTAATATTTAATGATGTTCCTAAATTAGAAGATTGAAGTTGAACATTTGCACGTTCAAATTTTAAAAGATCATCAGAATAGGAAATATTTTCTCCAAAGATAGAAAAAGCTCCTTTTTTCTCATTAAAATTATAATTTCCATTTAAATCTGCACTTCCCAAGACTAAGCGCAAATCAGAGGGCTCTTCATTTTTTTTGTTTTTGCGTAAGTTTAAAATTGAGTTTTTAAATAAAGCTGAAAAGATAAATTCTTTTGTTGATAACTCAAAAGAATTTTTCTCTTGAGGAAAGAGAGTTAAGCGCATGGGATATGAAATATCAATTTTAGTATCGCCAAACTCTTTAACCGGCGAAAATAAGATCAGATCTGAAGGTTTTTTTAGTTCAAACGAACATTTTTCTTTTGCGCAGGATAAGTCTCCGTTTAATGTCGTTTGAATAATTTCTGTTGATAGAAATTTATTTTGTATGTTGGTTAATTTTAGGTTGATAGGCGAGCTTGTTTTAAATGAGCGTAAATCTTTGGCTAAATCAACATTTTTTAAAGTAATCTCAGCTCTAAAGGGCTTGGGACTGTCAAGGAGAGGGATAGAAAGAACAGCATCAATATTTAATTTATTTTGTTCAACCGGTAAAACTGATAAATTGAACGTTTTTTCTTTTCCTTCAGTTAAAATGGCTCCCTCTAAAACAAGACTGTTAATATTCATGTTATGTGTTTTACAAGTCAATGTTGAGTTGATGGTTAATGTTGGCAGTTCAGGTAATGTAAGTTGTCCTTTTTCGATTTTAAAAATCCAAGTTGTTTCACGAGCTCCGATTTGCGCATCTAAAGAAGCATCAGCTTGCAGATACTGATTTTGGATTGTAAAAGGAATAAGGAAATGTTGCGTTTTAGCAAGTTCTGCGATACCAGAAAAGTTAATTGGAAGCTGATATTCATTATTTCCGATAAATAATTTTGCATTTTTCATTTGAAGGGATTGAATTCTAAACGGCGATTGGTGATCTATAATACCAAACTTCCAAAAAAGAGAAGCAACTTCTTTAATATTAAAGCCTTTTTCCTTATTATCTTGTATTCTGATTTCAAAACCATCGATATCAACGATAGTAATTTGTCGCTTTAATAATTCAGATAAAGAATACTGTATTTGAAGGGTTTTAATTTTAAATAAGCCATTTTTATCTTCAATATTTGTTAAAGTGATTTGTGATAAGTCATGAGACGAAACGGTAAAAGCAACATTTTGCAATCCTTTAGAATCTAAATAGTTTCTTAGGATTGGAGTAAAAGCAAAGTAAATAATTAAGAATGCTGTAAAAAAGCAAAAGCCACTCAGATAAATACCGGTTAAAATTGTTCCCCAAATGATCTGAAGTGTACGTTTTAAAAGTGGATACTTATTTAAGAAAACGATAATTTTTTTATCCCAATGGAGAAACATACTTTTATTAAAATGAAATTTGAACTCAAACAAAGGTTTTTTTGCTGGCTCAGGTTTTGGCTCGGTTTCTAGGATTTGATCAATTAACGATTGCTTTTCAAGTAAGTCGTTTTCTGTAAAGTGTTGAGAACTGTGGATAGGCATAGATGGAATAGGATTCGCCGGAGAAGGAATAGAATCGGCAGGGCGAGAACTATTTTCACTAAAGTTATGAGACTTCGGTGGACCTGCATAATCTCCTGTAGTTGTTGTTGATTTATTATTTGTTGTTTGATCCATTTGCTTCCCCGTTTTGTATCTTTTTTTCTATTTTAAACAATCTTTAAATAATTTCAAGCCTGTCTTTAAATTCTTTTTCTGTTAACGTTGTGATACCGAGTTCTTGCGCTTTTTTTGCTTTAGAACCGGCATCTGCGCCCAAGATAACGAAATCCGTTTTACTGGAAACACTGCCGGATACTTTAGCTCCGGCAGCAAGAGCCAGAGATTTAGCCTCCATTCGTGTCATATGTTCAAGCGATCCGGTGAAAACAAGAGTTTTCCCGGTAAAAGGCGTTTGAACGCGATTAACATGAAAAGGTAATAATTTAATTTTATTTTGGAGCTCAGTCAGTAATTTTTCATTATTTGGCTCTCTGAAAAAATCGATAATATCAGTGGCCATAACTTCTCCAATACCGTCAATGCGTGTTAATTCTTGTACAGCCGTTTCTTTCTGCATTTCTTCGTTTAGATGGGAAAAAGATCCAAATTGTTCAGCTAATAAGCGAGCAGTTGATTGTCCTACTTGTCTAATTCCTAGCGCGAAAATAAATTTGTCAAGAGGTGTTCCATCTGTGACTTTTTGTATGGCACCCCATAAATTTTGAACAGATTTTTCCCCCCATCCTTCGGTATTTAATAAAGCTTTACTATAATGTTCTTTTAAATAAAAAATATCAATAGGTGTTTTAATCCAGCCTTTTTCAAAGAAAGTTTCAATATTTTTTTTACCTAAACCCTCGATATCTAAAGCTTCTCGAGAAACAAAATGTTTCAAACGTTCTACGGCTTGTTTCGGACAAATTAATCCTCCCGTACAGTAATGAGCTGCTTCGTCAGGATCACGTGCAACATGGCTGTGACAAATGGGACAAAGTTTCGGAAATTCAAAGGGAATTGAATTTAAAGGTCTTTTATCTTTTAAAACAGAGACTATTTGTGGAATAACATCTCCAGCTCGTTGAATAATAACCGTATCTCCTTCACGAATATCTTTTCTTTCAATTTCGTCAGCATTATGGAGCGTCGCATGAGAAACCATTACACCGCCGACGTTAATAGGTTCCAAGTCGGCAACAGGAGTTAAAACACCAGTTCTTCCGACTTGAATGCGAATTTTTTTTAGAAGTGTTTGTGCTTGCATAGGAGGAAACTTATGCGCAATAGCCCATCGTGGTGCGCGACTGATAAAGCCAAGTCTTCGTTGATAATCTAATCGATTAACTTTATAAACGACACCATCAATATCATATGAAAGTGAAGCTCGTTTTTCACCCATTTGACGATAATACGACAGCAATTCATCATCGTTTTGACACAAAGAAATTTCTAGACTGACAGGAAACCCCCATCGTTTTAAGTGCTCTAAAAGCTCGGCATGGGTTGTCCACATTTCTTCGCTTGAAAAGCCAATGGTATATGCAAAAACAGACAATTTGCGTGAGGCGGTAATAGTTGGATCTAATTGACGCAGAGAACCGGCCGCTGCATTACGTGGATTTGCAAAAGTTTTTTTGCCTAATTTTTCTTGTTCGTCATTAAGTGCGAAAAAGTCAGCTTTCGTCATATAAACTTCGCCTCGAATTTCAATTTTTTTAGGGAAAGGGGCAATTAATTTCTTAGGTAGCCCCTGAATGGTTGCTAAATTTGCGGTAATATCTTCTCCTTGTGTTCCGTCGCCACGCGTTGCTCCTTTGACATAGATCCCATTTTCATAAAGGGCAGAGTAAGATAAACCATCAATCTTAGGTTCAGCAACAAAATCTAAAGCATCTTCTGAAGATAGGTTTAAAAAACGTCGAATACGGTCGGTAAATTCTAAAATCTCGTTTTCTTCAAAGATATTGGATAAAGAAAGCATAGGGGTCAGATGAGTTATTTTATCAAAACCTTCTGCAACTTTTGCTCCAACCTTAAAAGAGGGACTCTCAGCCAACGTTAATTCAGGAAAACGAGATTCAATAGCTTCATTTCTTTTTTTGAGACTATCATATTGTGCATCTGTTAAAGACGGAGAATCATTTTGATAGTATTCCACATCCGCTTGAGCCAAAAGATGAGCGAGTTCTTTTAATTCTGCCATAGCTTCTAAAGGGGTTAGTTCTTGAACGGGAATTTCTCTTAAAGACATGATTTCTCCAATAAAGTTTGAGCCGCTAAACGAGCTTGATCTGTAATTTCTGCACCGGATAACATTCTGGCAATTTCTTCAAGTCTTTTTTCGGCTGTTAAAGGAATGACTGTTGTCAAAATATGGTTATCAGCTGTCGTTTCTTTTGTCACATTCATGTGTTCCGTTCCAAAGGCAGCTACCTGAGGAGAGTGTGTGACAACTAAAACTTGTCGCTCTTGACCTAATCGACGAAGACGCTCTCCCACGGCCGAGGCGGTTGCTCCACCAATACCACTGTCTACTTCGTCAAAGATCAGTGTTGGTATATTTTCAGCGCCTGCTAAGTTAACTTTTAAAGCTAACATAAAACGAGCTAATTCTCCCCCTGAAGCCACTTTATTTAAAGGCGCAGGAGGAACGCCGTTATTGGTAGAAACACAGAAAGTGATACGATTCATGCCGGTGGCAGAAAAATCAGATTCGGGTAATTCTTCGACACGTGTTTCAAAATGAGCCTTATTGAGTTTTAAAGCGGGTAATTCTTCACGAACGGCTTTATCCAGCTGTTCGGCCGCTTTATGCCTGGCTTTGCTGAGCTCTGTCGCTTTTGTGATGAAGTCTAAACGAGCTTGTTCAGCAGCTTTTCTATGCATAATCAGCTCTTCTTCTCCTTTGTAGAGCGTATTTAATTGAGCTTTAAAGTTAAGTAAAGTTTCTGGTAAATCGTCGACTGCAACGCGATGCTTACGAGCAATGTCTTTTAGAGTGAAAAGCCGATCTTCCAGTTGTTCCAGTTCAGGACCCGGATCAGAAAAATTAGCTGATTGCTCTTCCAGACTTTCAACAGCTTCTGCTAAAGAATCTGCTGTTAAATCCAGAGTTTTTAGAATTTCATCAAAGGAACCGTCTGTAAAACGATTAGTTTTTTCTAATTCTCGAGCCGCTGAGTGAATCATAGATTGAACAGTTGAGTTGCTGCCACTGGATAAAATCATATAAGCATTATTTAGACTTTCCGTTATTTTCTCTGCATTCATTAGCTCTGTGCGACGTGTGCTAAGCTTTTCTTCTTCCCCTTTTTGCGGAGCTAGCGCTTCCAACTCTTTAACTGCATGCGTTAGATATTCTTCATCTGCTTTTGCTTTTTGTAAAATTTCAGCTGCTTGGATAACTAACGCTTTTTTGTTGCGCCAATCTTCATACAATTGTCGGCATGTTTCTACAAGCTCTGTTAGACCACCATAATTGTCCAAAACAGGTAAATGGTTAGCTGGGTTTAATAGACTGTGACTAGCAAATTGTCCGTGTATTTCAATAAGCGTATTTCCGATTTCTTTTAATAATCCGACACTAATCGGTTGATCGTTAACAAAAGCTTTGCTTTTACCATCTTTTGTTAAGGTTCGTCTTAAAATAAGTGTCGTGTCTGTATCTAAGCCTTGTTCTGATAAAATTTGAAGAGCAGGATGTTTTTTATCTATAGTGAACTCGGCTGTTACAGAAAGTTGATCAGCTCCATAACGAATGAGTTCTGTTTCAGCTCTTGCACCTAATGCTAAAGACAAAGCGTCCAGTAAAATTGATTTCCCGGCACCTGTTTCTCCCGTAAAAACGCATAGACCTTTATCAAAAGAAAGATCAAGCTTCTCAATTAGGACAACGTTCCGAATCGAAAGCGAAACAAGCATCTATGAGACTCCGTTCTTTTCTAAAAGGCGATAAGCTTTTTTATACCATTTTGATGAAGGATAGTTATAACCTAAAACCGCCGCTGAACGTTTAGCCTCTTCTTTTAACCCCAAAGCTAAATAAGCAGAAGTTAAACGATAAAGAGCCTCTTGAATATGCATAGTTGTTTGATAATTTCGAACAACATCTGCAAATCGGTTAATGGCCGCCCCATATTTTTTTTGTTTTAAATAGTAACGTCCAACAGCCATTTCTTTCCCGCCCAAATGATTGTGAGTAAGAACCAGTTTATTTTTAACATCATCTGCATAAGGCGTGTTCGGGTAAAGGATAATCAGTCTATTGAATGTTTCCATTGCCATTTCTGTCATATCTTGATCACGTTCTACATCAGAAATTTGTTCGTAATAAGACATGCCTTTTAAGTATTGAGCATACGGGGCATATTTATTACCGGGATGTAATTGTAAAAAGCGATTAATCGCTAAAATCGCATCTGTATATTCTGCATTTTTATAATACATATATGCGGACATAATTTGAGCTTTCGCGGCCCAAGGAGAATAGGGATGTTGTCGTTCAACTTCATCAAAATATTTAACCGCTTCTTTATATTCATTTTCTTCGGCATAGTCCATTGCTTTATTGTAAAGTTCTGCGACGCTTTTTTCTTCTATAACTTTATTCTTATTGCTGGCACACCCGACTAGCAAGGCTAGCAACAAAAATAAAATGATGCTTTTTTTGAATAAGAAATGCATTTTTTATTTTTCCTTCATCTTTTTTACAAACTATAACACACTTCAAGCAAAGAGGAAGTAAAAAATACATTAGAACATGTTTTTTCTAGGGGCAATAGCAAGACAAGGAATAGATTGTTTGCTCAGTATTTTACAAGCCAGTTCGGCATCTTCTTTTGTCTCAAAGCCGGATAGTCGGGAACGGAACAGGTCTTTATAGTCTGACAGCTGAACAGCCGTTGTTTTGAGTTGAAGGAGATTTTTAGCACTGATCGCTTGCTCTTGAGCTTTTTCTTTTGACTTAAAGGCGCCAACTTGAATAGACCAATCTGCCGGTGAGTAGTCACCTTGTTCAATTTGAACTGTATTATCTGCAAGTGTTAAAGTCGGAGCAGAGGCTAAAAGGGTTTGTTTCTCTTCTTTTGTCAGTTGATTGACTTTTTCTTTGCTCTTCGAAATACTGGCGAAGATAATCGGATCATAAGTGTCTCTGTGTTGCTTAGAAATGTATGCTTTTTTAAAGAAAGGATTATCACCGCGTTCAGCTAATTCAGACTGTTTCTTTTTAACTTTTTCAAAACTGCTGTCTAATAAAGAGCGCATTTGACGGTCCCTTTTTTGTGCTGTTTGTTGCCCGATAACAACGCCGACTAAAGTTCTGTTATTACGCTTCGCCGTTGAGATGACATTGTAACCGACCGCAGAGACAAAGCCGGTTTTAAATCCTTCAGCACCTTTGTAATAAAGAAGAATATTATTATGAGAATAATAAGTTTTTCCGCCAAACTTAAAGGATTTTGTCGAAAATAAAGGATAATACTGTGGAAAGTGGTTAATCATTGCTATGGATAAAACAGCCATGTCTTTTGCTGTCGTAAATTGTTCCGGATGATGCAATCCAGAGGCATTTTTAAATTGAGTATGCGTTAATCCTAAATCTTTTGCAAATGCTGTCATCATTTTGGCAAATTCTTCTTCGCTTGGTGCTAAAGCTTCTGCTAAAACAACAGCAACATCATTCGCTGATTTCACAATCAAAGCAAGAATTGCTTCTCGAACTGTCATCACGGAACCGGCTTTGACGCCTAGCTTCGAAGGAGGTTGGCGTGCCGCATGCTTGGAAACAGGAATAAGATCATCCATCTTTAGAAGGCCTTTTTCCAAAGCATCAAAAGTGATATAAAGGGTCATGATTTTAGTTAAAGAGGCAGGATATTGCTTAGCATCTGCATTTTTGGCTTGGAGTATATAGCCGCTTTGTACATCGGCGACAAGCGTCGAAGGAGAAGCTTTTGCTATATTAAAGCATAAACAACTCATCATAAGTGCAGTTATCAAAATTTTTCTAAAATGCACGATTCGTCCCCTTTATAAAAGCTTTTTTCATTCTGTCAAACAAAGGTTAATGATTCGTTTATAAGAAATATTTCTTTATTGGATGAAAAAATTGACAAAAATTGTTTTTTGTGATATAATTTAAAAATTAATAGGCTAAAGAGGGAAAAATGACTGATTTAAAAAAATGGACTTATCAAGAATTTAAAGAAGCAATAGAAAGTAAAGATTCTTTTAAAAGCTTTTGGGCGACAAGGGATCTTTTCTTAAAGCCGGAACTTTATGGCGATGTTGTGTTAGAAGCTATTAAAGCAGGAGATCTTAAAACACTTCTTCCTTTTTTAAAAAATCAAATGATTGAGACTGTTTATCAAACGACATCGAATCCAAGAGCTAGTTTTTTATCTGAAATTTTAATTCAAAAACAAAGGACATTATTTAAAGAAATTTTTAAATTTGAGACATTTTCCCCGCAAGAGCTTTCTCAGGTTAAGTTATTGGAAACAGCTTTGAAGAAAACAATGAAAGAAGGAGAGCCAGGTTTCAAACATATAGACTTAATGTTTATGGCAGAAGAGCAAGTTAATTTAATGGAAAAAAATTTAATTAGTTTTTCTGTCGGGGAAATGAAACCCAAAATTTATAAGGCTACAGAAAAAGGTTCTTATCCTCCAGTTATTTTTGCTGCCACAAAAACACAATCTTGTCGGTTCGATGGGTTAAATCCTGATGTTATTCAAAAAAAAGGAGCTTTGGCCGTTTTAGTGGAAGCTATTGAGCATACTGAACCAGATTTGACAGATCTTTTTGATGAAAATGAAATGCCAGAGGGGGAAGAATTAGAACTCATAAAACAACAGGTTAAGGATATGGATATAGACCAATTTTATGATTGTTTTGAGCAAGATGCTTCGAAATTAGAAGAACTTATGAAATTGACAGATCAGTTTTCGAAAAAGCCAGAAGGGGTTTTATTAGAATATTTTATTAATAAAGGTGGTGTTTTTGTTTTATCTCAAGATGAAGGTCAATCTTTAAATGGGATGAGTCAAGGCGGAATTATTATGATGACAAATGTTTGTGAAAGTACACTCTACCATGAGTTGATACATGAGGTAGAGAAAGAAAAAATGCAAATTTCGCTTTCGCCATTAATGGATAAAGTATATGATTATGTTGATTATTCATCAGAAATGGTAAAAACGGGGCCTTTTTCAAATTTCTGGAGAAAAATGTACTCTGCAAGGAGAATCTATAATGATGGTGAAAAAAAACGTAAAGGGAAGTTAGTTTTTCAGTCTGAAATGATTCCTTGTATGGCCAGTTTATTAAAAGGAAATTTTGTGATGCCTCAACTGCCCAAAACTTTGCTAAAATATATGACGGCGTATGGAAAAGCGCGAATGGAAAAAGATGAAGCACGTCAGGCATATTTGGAAAAAGCTCTTGAACGAACGGATATTGATATCACTAAAAACGGGGATCAGATGATTTGCTATTTAGAGGATGTTATGAAAAATAAAGTTCGTTCGGCTGAGGTTTATCGTAACAGAGTTTTGACAAACGACTTTTCCAGCGAATTACAAGAAATTCGTCAGAAGAGAAATTTATTTTCTTTAATCTTTGGAAACAAGAGAAGTCGTTGATACCTTAAAGAGATTTATCTTCTGTAAAAGGGATCTCTGGTAAAGGTTCCAAAGGTTGTCCATTTAAAAAGGAATCTATTCTTTTTTGCGCATTTTTTTCCAGATTACGATAGAATATAGAAATATCTCCTATATGATAAACATGTTTGCCTAATAATTCATTTTCATATTGTTCAGGATTGGGAGGTGAAACAATCAGGGCTCCTTTTTCTGGATTAAGGGTTGCGCCAATTAGGTGAGGAATTTCTTCTTTGATATTTCCATTATCATCAAAATAAACAGTTCCAAGGTTTAAATCAGGAGCTGCAGTGGTTTTATCCGTTTTCCAGTTTAATGGATTAATACCAGGTGTGCCTGGTAAAGCAAATAAGTCATCAACAGCATCATTTGCTTGAGTGTTCCAAGTAATAATAACACCTATATCACTTTCACTCTGAGCAAATTTTAACCAAGGATATTTTTTTAAATCAATATTCATATTGGGACAACCAATTAAGTAAGCCGCAACCATATTCTTGGCAAAAGACTGATTGAACTCTTTTTGCATCAAATAGAAAAGAGCCATAGCCCCTTGACTATGTCCAAACAAAATAAAAGGTCTGCCATGGTTTAAGTATGTAAGATAATATTTGAAGGCATTTTTTATATCATCAAAGCTTAATTGCATTGGGCCCGGTAGATTTTTTTCGCGTAGAGCTTTTAGAGCAATAGTTAACTCAGTTTGTCGATAAAAGGGTGCGTAAACATTGGCAAAATCTTTCATGGTTCCTGTGTTCATTTTGATATTCAGTAGAGCAGCCAAGCGTTGATCGTCTTGCGTTTTCCAGTCCATATAAGGTCTATCTTCATCGACATAAATGGTCGGATAAACATAAAATACATCAACATCCTTATCCGGTTTTGGTGGAATTTGAGCCCAATTTTCTTGATCTGCATAGTTAATTTGTTCAGTTTGTAAAATAGTTGGTGACGGGGGATTGGCTGTTGATACAGCGTTAACTGAAGGAGCAAAGAATAAGAAAAGTAATAAAAGAAAATGCTTCATAAAGAATCCTTTCAAGTACTTTAAGAAAAATACTTTTTTACATACGTTTTTATCATAAAAAAGAAAAACTGAAAGTCAACTATTATTGGCATAGAGCTCTCAAATTTGAATAATAGAAAGATTTATGACCGACGCGTCCGCTATCTAATAAGACATAATTTTTGGCGCAAGAGTTAGCTGATGTTGTATCTGTCCAAGCCATAATACTGGTTGAAGTTGTTCCGGTTAAATTTGGACAAGCATTATCTATGCCTTCTTGACCATTCCAGTTTGGACAAGCTTCAGACATTGTCACAAGATGCATATTTTGGCTTTCACAAAAATTCTTTGCGCTCCAAAAATACATATAACTTTCATCAGATAATAAAAAACGTTCTCCGTTGCTTCCAGTAATAAATGAACCTTGAGCCGGTTGGCAAGTTCCATCACCTTCTACAGTTAAGCTACAATAAGAACTACCCGGATAACTTGTGTATTGACAATAATAATCGGAGTTTCCATGACAGTCTGTTTGCGAAGAGCAAGCTATCCCTTCCAGAGGTAAGCATTCTTCATTTTCATTATCTTGCCAATATCCGTCATTACAGGTAAAATCTATACCATTACAAGTCGCATGTGTTGGACAAGGAGTACAAAATTCTCCCGATAAATATTCATTGTTTTGGCAGGTATAGCGCCCATCATCTAAACAAAAAGCCTGTAAACTGCTATAAAAATAAGGTTTATGTCCTACTTTTCCACTATCTAAATAAACATAATATTTGGCACAGTCATTTGCATTAGTCCTTGTCCAAGCCATAATGGAGGAATGGTAAGAATCTGTCAAATTGATACACGCACCATCTACTCCTTCAGTGCCAGACCAACCGGGACAGGCTTCTTCCATGCTTGCCAGAGGTAAACCTTTGCTGTTACAGAAATTTTTGGCAGACCAATAAAACATATAACTGGATTGAGAGAGTAAATAACGTTGTCCGTTTTTGCCAACAACAATAACTCCATTATTTTTTTTGCAAATTCCATCTCCTTCTACTTCTTCATTACAATAAGTCGCACCGGGAGCATAATTTTGCATTTCACAATAAGTATCTGCTTCGCTGCAATCATTTTGTGCAGAACAATAATTTTTATCGACGCAGCCATCTTGTGCGGAGTTTATTTTGTATCCTTCTAAACAAGTAAAATTAATTCCATCGCAAGAAGCGTGTTCAGGGCAAGTCGTACACACATTGTCTTGTAAATATTGCTCTGACGAGCAAATGCATAATCCTCCAGAACAAATACCTATGTTATTTTCCTCACGAATACATTGCTCTCCATCAGATAAGGCGGCACAAACGGCACAGCCTTTTGAATCTGTCATAATTTTTTCGCAGGGGGTACAGAGTAAATCAATGCTTTGATTCTCACAAACAATGCATATTCCGTTTGAGCAGTATCCTTCTTCATCTTTTTCTGTGAGACAAGTTGTTGCAGAAGGATTGGGAATGCATTGCCTATTTCTACAAATTTCACAGGAACTACATTCTTTATCGCATTCTTCTAAAGGTCTATCATTGTTATCAAAAGAAAAAATAAAATGAAGAGTACTTTCTGTTGGACAATTTGTTTCATCGGGTTGATTGTTAATAAAAATTTCTTGGATAGGAGTATGTTTATTATTTAATAAACGCTGACATATTCTTTTATCAATTTGTTCAACTTGAACATCAAACCCGTTTTCTAAAATAATTGTAACAATATTTTTACCAGATTCAGGAGCATAAAGCGGTTTAATAATATTACCTTGCGTCAACTCATCTCGCGTAACAAGTCGTTCTGCTTGCACCATAACATCATTTAAAATTTGATTGGCTTGATGCCAAGTTAAGGCTGTTCTGATACCTATTAAGCTACCTAAACTTAAAAGTGTTGCTATCAAAAGAACTGACAGCACTTCAATCATTGAACGTCCATAATTTTGGATATCAGAAAGTCTTTTCATAAATACCTCCTTTTAAAAGATAAAGGAGATTAGAGTTTTGTCAATAAAGTTCATTAAGAGAAGCTATTTTAAAAAAATGTATCATTTAAACATTCATGCTTGAGTTGATATATTTTACTTGTTTTTTATTAAAATGCATACTAAAATATACACCTATTTATTTTAAAGAAAGGAATTAAAAAATGAAAAAATTAGCTTTAATAGCAGTATTTGCGAGTACATTAGCTTTAACAGCTTGTGGCGGCAGTCGTGGTTATGTTGGCGATCAAAAAGTTTGTGAGAATGATTATTTCTTGGGAGTTATTTCAATTTCTGAATTATTCTCTCCCTGCACAAAAAAGTAAATTTAAATAATACAAAAAGACCTTTGCTAAATTGCAAAGGTCTTTTTGTATTTTAAAAGCGTTAGTGATATGTAAGTATGTATTTGTAATACATAAAAATAAAAAAGCTTTATCTTTATGTACGTCCATGTCGTAGAACAGTATTTAAGGTGTCAAGGAAAATTAATTGTATATTGGTGGGCGTAAGAGGACTCGAACCTCTGACCTTTACGATGTCAACGTAACGCTCTAACCACCTGAGCTACACGCCCACGACATCAAACAGCGACCTTTATACAGTAGTTTTTTTAAAAAAGCAAGATGTTTTTTTAGTTTCATCGTTCTAAAAAGTGTTTTCATTTGGCTCTTGAGCTTTTGATGAGGTGATTAAGGTATCATTTCTGTTAAATTTTTTTATAAAAAGTTAAAGTGAAATATTTCTTCTCTGCTTTTTAAGATAAGTAATTTATAACACTGATGATAAGAAAGAACTCCCTCATCGGCTGGAAGAGGGAGTTTTAAGACTAAATTTTAATAATGCCTCTTACAAAAGCATAAATTGCAAAAATAGCTAGGAAAATAAATATCCAAGCTAAATATTTTTCTGCAGAACTAAATATGGGGCGTTCTGGTATATTTTCTTTCCGAGCCCACATATAGATAGGGATGCCGATGGCAATGAACACAACAGCCATTAATAAATAGCTTAAACCAGCTGCATAAATCAACCATAAAGCATAAATGGAACCAAAGATACTTGTGATTAATGCAGTTGAGCGTTTGGTTGTTGTTTTTGTAGGATATTCACCATCCTCGCAAAGCTTCCATAAATAAGCTGTACTCATTAAATATGCAGGTAAAACCATAACAGCGGTAATAGAAAGCATAGTGTTCCATGCATTATTTGAAAAATAAACCATTAACATGCCTAATTGCATTACAAAACTTGTCACCCATAAAGAAGTCGAAGGTGAGCCTGCTTTATTTTCTTTGGCAAAAGCTTTTGGCATGGTTCCATCTTGAGCCATAGATTGCGGCATTTGTGCCGTAATCATTGTCCAAGCCAGCCAACTTGCTAAAGTTGCAATAATTAAACCAATATTCATTAGCCAAGCCCCCCAAGGACCAACAGCTTTTTCTAAAACGCCAGCCGTGGAAGGATTCGGTATAGAAGCTAACTCAGCTTGTGACATAAAACCATAAGGTAAAACAGACAATAAAGCATAAATGGCTAAACATCCAATGAACCCAATTAAAGTTGCTTTTCCAACATCTTCTTGACTTTTTGCTCGGTTTGATAAGACAACAGCTCCTTCAATGCCAATAAAAGCCCATAGAGTAACAAGCATTGTACTTTTGACTTGGCTGCTGACTGTTCCTAATGATTTTACTTTGCCAGTCATGGCTTGTCCCCAGAAGTCAAAATCGAATTTATCAATATTAAAGAAAAATAGCAGAATAATGATAAATAACGCAAGAGGAACCATTTTAGCAATTGTGCCGATTAAGTTAATGGCTGTCGCTTGTTTCATTCCTTTTAAAACAAGGTAGTTAAATCCCCAAATCAATAAAGAACCACCAATAATGGAATATAAATTATTTCCTCCAGTGAAGACACCAGGGAAAAAATAATTTAAGGCATCCATTGTGATGACAGCATATCCAACATTGCCAAAGATTTGACAAAGCCAATAAGACCAACCGATTGTAAAACCCATATAAGGTCCAAAGCCTTCTTTGGTATACATGTAGATACCTGTTGTTAAATCTGGTTTTGCCATTGAAAGAATACGAAAAGAGTTCGCAATGAAATACATGCCAAAACCTGTGATAAGCCACGCGATTATGACAGCTCCAATAGAGGCGCTTTGAGCCATATTTTGAGGCAAACTAAAAATGCCTCCTCCAATCATTGAGCTGACAACAATACCGGCTAAGCCAAAAACGCCTAATTTGCCGCTGGTAGACAGATTAGATGTTTGTGTTGTTTTTTTATTTTGTGCCATTTTGAATTTACCTCATTTAAGAAAGGAGTATTCTCAAGAATACTCCTTTTTGTTCAGTTTATTTTTTAGATTTGTTTTCAACAACAGGTGCGAATTCAAAATTCAAAAAGCCCAGAGCTGTTAAACAATAAGCAAAATTTTGCGTAATATTAACGTAATTATGGAAAAATTGAAATTCGCTATGCTTTTCAACACCGCGTAATTCTAATTCATGATTCATAGATTTTGTCAGCCACATTTCTGCATGTGCTTGCGCAATGTCATCATCAATGTATGTGTCAAAGTATTCGACATATTCTGCAGCCCAACCGCCTAAGAATTTTCCGGATTTATCTTTGCCCCAAACAACCCCTATACCTGTAGCAATAGCTTTGTGGTCTTCAATCCTCGAACCATTTCCGGCCATAATAACTTCTAAGACAGCACCGTGTTTAAAGTTTTGTTCAACTTGTTCAACTGGAACGATATTGCCAAAAAGTTCTGGCGGTAAAACGGAAGTATAGGGAATGACATTAAAATCTTGAATCTTCGCTTGTAACAAAGCAGTATCATAGCAGAAAGTTTCAAATGGTTGAGGTGGTATTCCATCATCGGCTTGACCAACGCCGCCGGTATGAAATGCTAAAGTTGGATAACGTGTTCCTAATGTTGTCATTTTTTATCTCCTTATTTTTATTGACATATCCTGGACATGATTGTCCTGGCTGTTGTGAAGACTCCCCCGAGTCTTATAACAACTAAAAGTAGAATATTTTTTTTTAAATATAAAGTCAAACATATTATAGAGTGAAATAATGTGCTTTTGTTGAGGTTGAATATACAACTTTAAGTTAATATATCCATATGGGTAGAAAAAAGGAGGACAATAAAATGGAAAAAAATAGAAAAATGATTTTATTTCTTTTTGTATGCGCTTTTATGGCATCTTGCCAAACAGTTCAAACGTATGAAAACATGCTTCAATCTTGGGTTGGTAAATCAGAGGCTCAATTAGTAACAGATTGGGGAGCTCCCACTTCTATGGAGACAATAGGCCCCGATCGTCAAGTATTTGTATATATAAAGCAGCGTCAAATAACAGTTCCCGGAGAAGCTCCTAATTATACAGCCTTGGGTGAAGATGCAGAGTATAATAATTTTGGAGATTCTTTAGGTGAAACATTTGATTATTTTTGTAAAACAACTTTTACAACGCAAAATGATATCATTGTTAATTACAGCTGGGAGGGAGATAGTTGTTTAATCGAATGATAAGATATGTCTCATTTTGTGCCAAATAGAAGAGATGATAAAGAAAAGACCGCTTAGACACAACGGCACAAAATAATACATAATTCTAAAAGTGATAAGTGCTGCTAATATTGGAGCTTTTTCTGAGGGAGTATGAACAAATAAATATAAAAACATACCTTCAAACACGCCTAAACCACCAGGAACTTGCGTTGAAATGCCAATCAGCTGAGCCAATAAAAAAATAGAGACCACATGAAAGAAATTAACATCTAAATGATATCTTAGAAGTGTATAAAAAACTAAAGATGTTGCGAGCATATCTACACTTCCGATAAATAATTGATAGAGTGTCATTCGTTTTGTTGGTGCTGTAATAGTAATATTGTTAAATGTTAATTTACGTTTTGGCTTTACAATGAAAAACCAGTAACAAACAAAGAATAATGATACTAAAAAAGACCCCAAATAAAACCAGTTCATTTCTGAAGGAATACGTGTTAAATGAAAAAGGCTGGTTGAAATAAGAGATAAATTAAAAATACAAGCCATTCCAAGCAAAAAAGTTAAACTTTCAAAAGCTATTATTTTCAGGACATCAAGTTCACTTAATCCTTTTTTTGAATAGAGTAAATAACGAATAGATCCTCCGGCAATATAAGCATGTCCTGTGGTATTGGTAATTGAAAAGCTAACCATTGCAGTTTGAATAACGGCAGATAAAGGGACTTTTTTTCCGATATATTTTAAGGCGAGTAAATCATAACCAGAATAAGCTATATAATCTGCCACTACAAAAACAAAGGCTAATCCTAAAATCCATATAGGAGTACTTTTCATATAAAGCCAAATTTGAGCCATGCCGATTTTTTCAATTTCCTGATAAACCAGCCATAATGCTAGAAGCAGAAAAAAGAAAGCAAGAAGTTTAATGACGCTTTTCAACCACTCTTTTAACATAAGGACTAAATAGGAAAATTTTTTAAAAAAACAATAAAGTCAGTTGAAAAAAATGTAAGAAAATATCAAGATATGTTATCTTCTATAAAATAATAAACTTTATAAATAAAAAATATGAAGGGGCGCTTGGCAAGGAGTAAAAAAGATGAAGAGAACAATTATTTTGTTAGGTATGTTATTCTTTTTAAGCGGTTGTGATACATCAAATTGGCGTTTTTCTGGTTCGACGGAAATGCCTTTATCATATAAAACACCAATGGCTGTTAAGGATTATGAGATATTAGATACAGTTCATGGTGAGTACAGTAGAATATGTCTTTTATTTAGTTTGTTTTGCTTTGGTGAGGTATATCCTTATGATGCGCTTATGCAGCAAGCCATTCAAAAGGGCGGAAATTCTGTTATTAATTTTGTGACAGACACGGACACATCCTCACCATTTTGGTATCCTCTTTATATGCGCAAGACAGTTCGAGTGAACGGACTGGCGATTAAGTTAACGAAGACGAAGCAAAATGTCCGTTATTCTTATGGAGAAAATTAACTAAAAAAAGCCATTAAAAAGAGTATTGTCAAAACGACAGGTGCGATAAAACGTAAACTTATTTTGAAATAGCTTCGGAATAAATGCCCGGAATGTGAACTTTGTTGTAGATTACGCCAAATAGGTTTTACTCCAATCCATCCAATGAACAAGCAGCAAATAATCATTGTGAAAGATAAAGAAAATGAACCAGTAATCCAATCGAACGCATCGAATAAATTACGATTGAATAATGTCCAAGAGAAAAGGCCAGTTAAGGAAAGAAGAGTTATTGTGAAGCTCAGAATATTTAAACAAGTTGTTAATAAGGTGGCTTTTAAGCGAGTTAATTTGAGTTTTTCCATAAACAAAGAAGTTAAGGGTTCATAGATGGAAAAAAGTGAAGTGAGGGCTGCAATAAAAAGTAACAGATAAAATAGGAAAGCCCAGAAAGCGCCTCCCCACATATTGTCAAACACATAAGGAAGGGTTATAAAAGTTAACCCGGCTCCGGTTGATGGTTCTAAGCCAAAAGCAAAGACGGCTGGTAAAATAATAAAACCAGCTAACAAAGATACGGTTAAATCTAAACCAACAATCCAAGCGGCGTCTTTTTTTAAATTATCGGTGTTTGCCAGGTATGAGCCATAGGTAAACATAACGCCCATGCCCAAGGAAAGAGAGTAGAAAGATTGTCCTAACGCTGTTAAGAGGACTTTGGAAAATAAGGAAATATCAAATCCTGTTTCGGAGAAACCGATTGCAGACCAATCAGGGGTTAAAAAGAAAGCGACTCCTTTTTCTGCTCCGGGGAGTAATAAAATCCGACATAGCATTAAAATTAAAAGTCCAAACAAAAGGGGCATTAACCATAGGCAGACTCGTTCAATACCTTTTTTTACGCCTTTTGAAATCACTAAAGTTGTTAATAGAATGCAAAGCCCGCCCCAAAGAAGTTGCTCTGGAAAAGCATGTGTTAAATGATCAAAACCTTGTTGGGCATCAATAGGATTATTAGACCCGAACAAAGATAATCCAGCTTCAACTGTGTAAAGTAAAGTCCATCCGATGACAATGACATAAACACCACTGATAATAATACCATTTAGAATAGCTAAAAAGCCGCCTAAATACCCCCAGAGAGGAGAATGTTGTTTTCCTATTTTGATATCAATTGCTTTAAAACCATCCATAATATTGGTTTTAGCAGTTCGTCCGAATGCTAATTTTCCAAGCAACATAAAATATCCTAAGCCAAAAACGCAACAAAGATATAAAATTAAAAAAGCACATCCACCATTTTGGCCTGCCAAGTAGGGGAAGCGCCAAATGTTACCCAGACCGATAGCCGAACCTGCTGTTGCTAGAATAAAGCCGAGGCGAGAACCCCAATGAGCACGAGATATCATTTATTATTCCTCCTGAACAAAAGTATAAAATAAAGAGGACACTTGCAATAAAAAAATTGAAAAACAGTTGCTTTTTGGTTAAAGTGAGCTCATCTTTTTCTGTAAAGGAGATAAAAAATGGAAATAAAAGAAATTGTAAAAGATGTTTATGCAGTTGGCTCAAAAGATCCACATAGACCTTTGTTTGATCAGTTGATGCCATTAAGTGAAGGGACAAGCTATAATTCCTATTTAATTAAAGGGAACGATAAAATAGCATTGATTGATACAGTTTATCCTCCGTTTGAAGAGGAAATAGAAAATAAACTTAAAAATATGGGAATTGAGCGAATCGATTATATTATTGCGAATCATGGGGAACAAGATCATTCCGGCGCTCTTCCAAAATTGTTGGAAAAATATCCAATGGCTAAAATAGTCACAAATACTAAGTGCAAAGAAATTACAATGGGTTTCCTGCCGTTATCTGATGATCAATATGTGGTTATTGATGATCGCTCTGAGCTAGATTTAGGTGGAAAAACACTACAATTTATTTTTGCACCATGGGTTCATTGGCCAGATACAATGTTTACTTTTTTGAAAGAAGATGGCATTTTATTTTCGACTGATTTTTTTGGGGCCCATGCGACTAACTTTGATTTATTTTGGGAAAATGATCCGTCGATTATTCCTTTAGCTAAAGGGTATTATGCTGAAATTATGATGCCGTTTGCGCGTATTTTCCAAAAATATTTACCGATGGTCGAAGCGTTAAATCCGACCATGATTGCTTCTTCACATGGTCCTATTTATCGTCAACCGAAGTTTATAATTGACTTATACAAAGAATGGAGTGGCTCTCATAAGAAAAATCAAGTTGTGATTGTGGCTGTTTCTATGTATGGCAGTACGACACAGATGGTTGATTATTTAAAAGAACAGTTGGAAAAGCAAGGCGTGACAGTTAAATTATATGATGCTGTTCATTTAAATATGAATGCATTAGCTTGCGATTTGGTCGATAGCGCCGGTCTGATTGTAGCAACGCCTACTGTTTTAACAGGACCTCATCCAGCTGTTGTAGAGCCAATTTTCTTGGCTAATGTTTTAAAACCGACATTAAAATATGTTGGTTTAATAGGTTCTTATAGCTGGGGAACAATGGTGGCTCAGAAAGTTAAAGAAATGTTGGGTAATTTAAAAGACACAACAATTTTAGAGCCTGTTTTATCTAAGGGCACACCTAAAGAGCAAGATTTCGAAGCATTGAATAAGCTTGTTGAACAGATCGAGCAAATTCATAAGGAATTATAAAAAGGGAGGCATTAGCCTCCTTTCCTTTTATAAACAGCCCAAGTCGTGCGAATAATATTTTCCAGATTACTGTGTAATGGTGTCCAGTGAAGCAAGCTTTTTGCTTTTTCGGCACATGCTGTTAATTTAGAAGGATCTCCCGGGCGACGATTTTCATAAACAGATTTGATCTTTCGTCCAATAACTTCTTCTGTTTTTTGGACCATTTCCAAGACACTTATTCCATTTTGTGTTCCTAGATTAAAGATATCGCTTTGATTATTTTCTCTTAAGAATTTTAAGGCCTTAACATGAGCATCTGCTAAATCTGTGACATGAATATAATCTCGGACACAAGTTCCATCAAGTGTATCATAATCATTGCCATAAATACATAACATGGGTCTTTTTTCAAGAGCGACTTCCATAATGATTGGAAGTAAATTTTGAGGATTGTGCTCTAATCCTTTGACTTCTCCTTCAGCATCATAGCCTACGGCATTAAAATATCTGAGAGCAACAAATTTAATTCCTTTGAGTGTGTCATACCAATGCAACAATCGCTCCATTTCCAGTTTGGTGAAGCCATAAAAACTTGTGGGATGAAGAGGATGTTTTTCATCAATAGGTAAATATTCCGGAGAACCATAAACCGCAGCAGAAGAAGAAAAAACAATTCTTTTTACATGACATTCTAACATTGTATTTAAGACATTGATACAACCTGTGATATTATTTGTCGCGTATTTTGCAGGATTTTCCATTGATTCTCCAACAGCTTTTTTCCCAGCCAGCAAAACGACTGCATCAATATTTTGACACATTGCTCTTCCTAAAGTATCTGTATCCAAAATACTTCCTTTAATAAAATGTGCTTGTGGGAATAAATTAACTTGTTGTCCTGTAGACAGATCATCAAAAACAGTTACTTTGTCGCCATTTAATAATAAAGCTTTGACAACATGACTGCCGATATATCCGGCTCCTCCGATGACAAGTATATGCATTATATCCTCCTGGTAAAATACGTTATGTATTTAGCTTAACAGAAACAGAATAAAATGCACGACTTATTTTTTGGGGACTTGATTTTTGAAGTCGAACACCCCTTATTTTAAAGGGGGAAAAATGATTTGGGTTATTACAGGATTGTTTTATGGTCTTTTTATGAGCTTTTATACAGCCATCAATCAAAACAATAAGATTAACGGATATGTTTTAGGATTATGGCGAGGCTTTGGTGTTAGTTTTGTTTCAATTCCTGTTTTGTTAATAGAACCCTTTTTTTTTGATCCTCTTTATTTTTTCTTATTGATTATTCAGGGGATATTAATCGGATATTATGATTCACGCATTTTCTTTTCATCTGCTCGTTTTGGTGCAGCAGGGACATCTCGTATTTTAGTATTTTCAATTTTAATCTCTCTTATTCTTTATTGGGGGACACATCCATCCTCTTTTATTCACATCAGCCGTCATCCCCTTATTTTAATTGGTATTTTATTATCAATTCTAGGAATTATTATCAGCTATATGCTTATGTTAAAAGAAAAGTTTACACGAGACTTGATAAGATTTATGTTGCCGGCGGTATTTGTTTTATCTCTGATGAGCTCATTGACACAAGAAATTATGCAACGACATAGTCTAAGATATGGAATGGTTTATTATTTGTTTTTTTCTACATTCGTAAGTGGCTTGTATAATTTGTTTTTTTATCTAAAGACCAAAAAGCCGACGAAAGAACAGGCTTTGCAGCAGATATTTTCTCCCAAGGTTATGAATATTGGTTTTCTTCTGGTATTTTTTAGCTCTCTTTTAATTGTTACTAAAAGTATTGCTTTGGATAAAACGCCGAATACAGCTTATGTAAACGCTTTATCACTGACTTCCCCTTTATGGTTGATGCTTTATAATCATATTATTCGTCATCAGGATTTTGCGTCACCAAAAGCAGGTTTTTTTATGATAGTTTGCTTATTGATTTTGGTTTTGTTCAGTTCTTTTTAAAAAAGAGTTTCAGGAGTATAGAAAATGTGCTACAAGAAAGAAAAAGGAGAAAAGAATGTTAATGTTAGCTTTTGATACTTCAGCCTCTTTTGTCTCTGTTGCGGTGTTGGATGAGACACGTGTTTGGTCTTATCAAGAGCGAGAGATGGAACGAGGGCATGCGGAAGCTTTAATGCCAATGATTCAGTCTGTTTTAGATGCTTCTAGAATTACTTTGAAAGATATAGGTGGCGTAGCTGTTAGTTTGGGACCTGGTTCTTTTACGGGAGTTCGTGTTGGATTGGCTGCAGCTCGTGCCTTTGCATTAGCTTTAAATATTCGTGTCTATGGTGTGACTACTTTTGAAGCATGGGCGTATCATGTCGGTAAGCCGGTATGGGTTGTTTTAGATACAAAGAGAGATGATTACTATGCACAATTATTTGACGGAGAAGGAAAAGTCAGCAGTGAACCCACAATTCTTTCTGCTGAACAATTTAAAGAAAAATTGCCGTTTGATGCTCTCGGAACAGGGGCAGAGAAATTAGCTAGTGAAGTACATTGTGGCTTGATACAAAAAATTTCTCCGATAGCTGTTTCTATCGGTCGAGTAGCTCTTGGTCGGCTAGATCATCCTCTACCGCCCGATCCCATTTATTTGAGAGAAGCGGATGTTACACTTTGATGTTCTAACGCCTGCATATATACCTATCATGGCCGCTTTACATGCTCTTTCATTCGACAGAGGCTGGTCTGAAAAAGAGTTCAGCGATTTATTAAACTTACCGACAACAATGGGTTTTATTTCTTCAGAAGGATTTATTTTGTGTTCTGTTGTAGAAGGTGAGGCGGAGATTATTACTTTGTGTGTTTCTCCCGAAGCTCGAAGGAAAGGAGTTGCTTCGGCGTTGTTAAAAAAAACAGAAGAAAATTTAAAAAAACATCAAGTTCATTCATTATTTTTAGAGGTCGGAACTTGGAATGAAGTAGCTCTTTCGTTGTATCATAAAGCTGGTTTTGTCGAAAAAGGGCGCAGAAAAGGATATTACTTACATGCCGGTTCACATTATGATGCTATTTTAATGGAAAAAGAATTGTAATTTTTTTTTCATTGCAAAAATGAGGAAAAAAGTCTATGCTAACCGGCATCAGATAACTAAGAGCAAGGATAATTTTAAAATGATAATGTTTTTTCGCAAATTAAGTGAGAGCTGGATTGCTAAACTGTTAATGATTTTGTTGTCTATTAGTATGATGATGTTGTTCGGGATCAGTGGAATGACCAGTATGTGGGGTAAAGATGATACCGCTATTGTCGTTGGTAATGAGCATATTAAAGCACATCAGTTAATGAGTGATTTTCAAAGAGATTTAAAAAAAGCACAAGCTTTAATGGGCGGAAAATATTTATCACCACAAGATGCTATAAAGATGGGTATGATGAATGCCGTCGTTCAACAACGTGTCTCCGGTGCTTTGAAAAATAAAATGACGGAAGATATGGAAACTGTGGCATCAGACGCGGCTGTTCGCAACTACATTATTAATAATCCAAACTTTCAAACTTTGACGGGTCAATTTGATCGTAATTTATTTATGGCTTATCTTAATCAAATGCAGCTATCAGAGAACCAGTTTTCGCTAGATTTGCGCCAAGAGTTGGCACAAAAGCATGTTTTTGATGCTATTCGCGCAGTTGTTGTCGCTCCAAATTCTTTAACAGAAAAAGTTTATGCTTACGGCAATGAAACACGTGATTTAGATGTTCTTTTAGTCCATACGGGGACAGTTCCAGTTTCTAAAGAAGCAACTGAAGAAGAGCTGCAAGATTATTATGCTGCGATGGAGGATCAATTATATGCTCCCGAATATCGTCAGTTGTCTTTAATGAAAATTACGCCTGAGACAGTTTCGGCCAATTTTGAAATTGATGAAAAAGTTATTCAAGATGCTTATAATGAAAATTTAAGTAATTACACGAAGCCAGAGAGGAGAAAAGTTGATCAAATTTTAACAAAAGATGCTGCTTCTGCTGCATTCGTGTTAGAGGGGCTAACAGCAGATAATTTCTTACAAGTTGCTGAGGACAAAGGTAAGCAGACGCCAGAGGAAACAGATTTAGGTTGGCTGGAGAAAGCTTCTGTTTTGCCTGAAATCGGAGATGCTGTTTTTTCGGCCAAAGTCGGAGAAATTTTAGGACCAGTTGAGACAACGGTTGGATATCATATTTTAGTTGTTCGCGAAATTGAAGACGCAGTTGTTACACCTCTTTCTGAAGTTAAAGATGCGATAGTCGCTCAGTTAAAAGCTGAAAAAGCATATGATATTATGTATGAAAAGTCTCGTGAGATAGATGATAAATTGGGTGCTGGTGAACCTTTGAATAAAGTTGCTTCAGATGTCGGTTTAACAATAGAGAAAGTAGATTTCGTCGATGGGAGTGGTAAAGATAAAGCAGGAAAAGAGATTGCTGGGTTAACACCAGAAATTTTGGAATCTGCTTTTCTATCTCCCGAAGGTGAACCCAGTCCATTAGTCAATTATGAAAATGGTTCTGTTGTTGTTCAGGTAGATGCTGTTGAACCGATAACATTAAAACCTTTTGAACAAGTGAAGGATATATTAGTTGCAGAATGGAAAAAGGATCAACAGAAAAAAGGAATTGAAGATTTTGCACAAAAAGTTTATCAAGCAGCTCGACAGGGAGATGAATTTAAAACAGTTGCTTTATTTTATCACTTAGATGAGAAGAATTTGAAAGATGTCAATAGAGGAGCAGTCTCTGATTTGCCGCGTGAAGTTGTGGAAAAATTGTTCTCAGCGCAGAAAGGGGATATTCTTTTGTTGCCGGTAGGAGAAGATTATGTTGTTGCTAAAGTAGATAAAATCGTTTCTGCCGATTCTGAAATCGATCCGGCTTTGTTGGTTGCTGTTCAGACGAGTTTAAATCAACAAATGGCGGATGGTATGATCGAGGAATTATTAACTTCTTATGCGAATAAAGTTGGTGTTAAAATCGATATGCCTTTAATTGAGGAAACTTTTCAAGTTTATATGAAACAGGATAATGTTGATTAGTTGATGGAAAAGCCTCTTTTAGAGGCTTTTCTTTTTTTTCTTTGTCAAGATAAGATGGGTGTGCTAGGCTTAAGAAAAGGGAGGGCCTTATGCACAAAACTAAAACACCTTTACCAACAATGCAGGAGCTAACAGATTTTCTCAATAAACAAACGCGAGAAATCAGCCGTCGAGAAATTGCTCGTTCTTTTAGTATAAAAGGTGATGATAGGACATATCTAAAGCATATGTTGAAGGAAATAGAGATGCGAGGACTTGTTCGCCGCAATGGTCGCTCATTTAGATCTTCGGCATTTGTTCCAGATAGATTAACTGTTGAAGTGACGGGACAAGATGCTGACGGTGAGTTAGTCGCTCGTCCTATTGAATGGCATGAAGAGGGGGAGTCTCCTCAGATTATTTTAACAAAAAATCGATTAAAGCCTCCGGCGGGGATCGGAGATATTCTGATAGCAAAAATTCATCCAGTTTCAAAGCATTTTTATGAAGGTGAGGCCTTAAAAAGGGTTACAGCTGCTCCAAATGAGATGGTAGGCGTTTTTTTTGATGGTAAGATTTTATCTGTTGATCGACGTTTTAAAGAAGCTTTTTTATTAGATTCCTCTTTTCCATCTGATTTAAAACCAAATGATTTGGTCATTGTTAACATTCCTGAATTGCGGTCGCGCCGTCCGATTGCTCATTTTGTAAAAAAAATAGGCAAATCAACGGATGCACATGCGGCGAGTTTGATTTCTATTTTTGCACATCATTTGCCGGTTGCTTTTAGTGAAGCGGCTTTAGAGCAGGCTAAGAAAGCTAAATTACCTCAAATAGGCACAAGAAAAGATTTAAGACAGTTATCTTTTGTGACTGTAGATGGGGCTGATGCGCGAGATTTTGATGATGCTGTTTGGGCAGAAAAGACGGAAGAGGGGGTTCATATCATGGTTGCGATTGCGGATGTTGCCTGGTATGTTCGTCCAGGTTCAGCTCTGGACGCAGATGCTTTTTTAAGAGGAAATTCTACTTATTTTCCGGATCGTGTTTTGCCTATGTTGCCGGAAGCATTATCAAATGGACTTTGTTCTCTTAATCCAAAAGAAGACAGATCTGTTATGGTAGCAGAAATTTGGATTGATAAAGAGGGGAGAAAATTAAAGCATCATTTTTTCAGAGCAATGATACGTTCTGCTGCTCGTTTGACTTATGAAGAAGTTCAAGCGGACTTCGATGGCAGACATTCAATAGAAAATTTAGGTTCTTTGATGGAGGTATTGAAAGCAGCGTATCAAGCTTTGTTAAAAGCTCGTTTAAAGCGAGGTGTTTTAGAATTAGATGTTCCGGAACGAGAAGTTCAATTGAATGAGGAAGGAAAAGTAATAGCTATTCGTCAACGCGAACGGTATGACAGCCATAAAATGATTGAAGAGTTGATGATATTAGCAAATGTTGCGGCGGCAGAGACTTTAGAGAAATTAAATATAGCGACGATGTATCGTGTTCATGATAGACCAAGTATCGAGAAGCTTGAAAGTTTAAAAACGTTTTTGAAGAGTATAGGTTTGAAAACTTCTTTAAGTCAATCTCCTGAACCGAAAGATTTTAATGAGATTTTATCGATGAAACAAGCTCACAAGCAGTCGGTTGTCGTGAATGAAATGGTTTTAAGAAGCCAATCTCAAGCAGAATATAGCCCGGAAAATATAGGTCACTTTGGCTTGGCTTTAGAAAAATATGCTCATTTTACTTCCCCTATTCGTCGGTATGCGGATATTTTAGTGCATCGTGCTTTAATAGAGGGGCTTCATCTGGGAGCGGGAGGATTAACGCAAGATGAAGCAGCTGCTTTTGATAAAATAGCGCAACATATTTCTGCAACTGAACGTCAGTCGGCCGCTGCTGAACAGGATGCTTTAGATAGATATACGGCTTCTTTTTTAGCTGACAGAGTTGGTGAAATATTTGAAGCGAGAATTTCATCCGTGACAAGATTTGGTTTATTCGTTGCATTAGATGAATATGGCGCAGACGGAATTATTCCTATCAGCACATTAACGGATGATCATTATATCTTTGATGAAAAAACGGAAATATTAAAAGGAACGCGATTTTCTCGAGTTTTTGAACGAGGTCAAACGGTTCGTGTCGTTTTGAAAGAAGCAGTTCCTTTGACCGGAGGATTGCTTTTCCATTTGGTTGATATGCACTCTTCTCGTCAAAAGCGATTTTTTAGAAGAAAAAAAAGATAAAAACTTATTTCTTTTTCATAATGGCGACATAAAATCCATCTGTATTGCTTTGGAAAGGTGAAAAACGTTTTTGTGATAAAAGAATAAAATCTGAATGCTTTTTTAGGAAGTTTTCAATTTGTGCTTCATTTTCATCATTTGTAAGAGAACAGGTCATATAACACAGTTTTCCTTGAGTTAAAGTCGCGCCTTTTTCTAATAATTCAGCTTGAGTTTTAATTAAATTTTGAAATTGTGTTTGTGTTATTTTCCATTTTGCATCAGGCATTCGTCGACAAGTTCCTGTTCCGGAGCAAGGAGCATCAATAACAACCACATCGAAAAGTTCTTTTGGAAAATCAAGCGTTGTATGAATGATGCTTGCATGAGCTCTTTGTGCTCTTTTTTCCAGTTCAATCAGGCTACGGGAAGAAATATCATAAGCTATGATAGAACCTTTATTTTTCATCATTTGTGCGAAAAATAAACTTTTCCCGCCTGCGCCGGCGCACATATCAAAAAGAGACTGCTCGGGGCATACTTGTGTTTCTAAAGCAATCAATTGAGAACCTTCGTCTTGAACTTCAACCAATCCCTTTTTATAAGTTTCTGATAAGTTCAAATTATATCGTTTGTCTAATTTAATTCCATAAGGAGAAAGTGGAGTTGGAGAACCAATAATACCTTCTTGAGCTAGTTTCTTTATAATTTCATTTCGATTTCCATTTGCGCGAAGAATTGTCGGCGCATTTGTTAACATTGCTTTGAGCTCATTTTCAGCATCGGGTATTTTTTTTAATAACCACTCCGGACATTCTAATCGTATCCAATCCGGCATATCGGGACTATCTTGAATTTCGATATCCAATAGCTCCTGAAAAGTTTTTTCACGTCCCATATAAAACTCTATATGAGCTTTGAAACGCAGCATTTTCCAAACATATTCAGTTAATTTCTTGCGATCCTTTGATCCAATATAACGACGAGAACGCGTATAACCAGAGATGACTTCCGAAGCAGGATGAGGTGATTGAAGACAAAGATACCATAACTCTTCAGCTGCTTTTTTTATTTGTTCGGGCTGCATTTAAAACCTTTCGCAACAACATAATACTCGACAGAATCTTTTCGACTGGCAGGAGGTTTAACATGTTTGACCAATTGAAAATTTTTTTTCATTTGTGCTAAGAATTGATTATCTGTCCCGCCGGCGAAGATTTTAGCAATGAACCATCCGCCCGGCACTAAAACCTGTAAAGCGAAATCATAGGCCAGCTCGATTAAGTTCATTGTTCGTAAATGGTCGACAGATGGAATGCCTGTTGTGTTGGCAGCCATATCACTCATGACAATGTCTGCGGGTCCGCCCATAAGAGCTTTTAAAGCTTCGGGAGCTTTTTCATCCGTAAAATCCATATGAAGAAGTTTCGCTCCATTCACCGGTTCCATCGGTAAAATATCAATTCCAAAAACGATAGGCTTCTCTTCTGTTGAGCTTACTTTTTTGACCGCAACTTGTGTCCAACCTCCTGGCGCAGCTCCTAAATCAACAACTCGAGCTCCTTTTTTAAAAAAATGGAATTGTTCATTAAGCTCAATAATCTTAAAAGCCGCACGTCCACGATAACCTTGTTTTTTAGCTTCAATCACATAAGGATCGTTCAACTGGCGCTGAAGCCAAGCTGTTGAACTTTTTTTGCGACCTTTGGCGGTTTTGACGCGAACATGTAAAAGGTGTTGTGCCATCTGTTTTCTCTTTTTGAGTATTTTAAAGAAAAAAACGGCAGAAAGTCAAGCTTAAACAGCATACAGTTCTTGTTTTAACTGTTGACGTAAAATATCAATAGATTCCAATTCTTTTTTTCGGCGGTCTTCAAAATGCCAAAATGTCCAACCATTACAAGACGGAAGTCCTTGCAATTGTGCGCCAACTTGATGAATAGAGCCTTTAACTTGTGGTGTAATCAGTGTGCCATCTGCTTTAACGGTGGCACAGAACTTGCGTTTGCTGTCAAATAAGTGTTCACCCGGCATCAATAAACCATGCTCAATAACAGAACCAAAAGGAATACGAGGTTCTGCTTTTTTACATGTCGGAGCAAGAAGCGTTGTATCAGCCAGTGGTTTAATATTTTTAAGCCTTTCTACGGCAGCGGCAATGTAAGCCGAATCTTGTTCTATGCCAATATAAGAACGACCTAGTTTAATAGCCGCAGCTCCCGTTGTTCCTGTTCCAAAGAACGGATCTAAAATGACATCACCCGGATTGGTCGATGACATGATAACACGGTAGAGTAAGCTTTCTGGTTTTTGAGTTGTATGTATTTTCTTTCCGTTTTCATCTTTTAAACGCTCATGTCCTGTACAAATAGGTAAGTGCCAATCAGAACGCATTTGGACATCTTCATTAAAGGCTTTCATACTTTCATAATTGAAGGTATATTTTGATTTTTCTGATTTGGCACACCAAATGAGGGTTTCATGCGCATTTGTAAAGCGAGTTCCTTTGAAGTTAGGCATTGGATTTGTCTTTGTCCAAATAATATCATTTAAAATCCAAAAACCCATATCTTGTAATTGACATCCAACTCTGAAAATATTGTGATAAGAACCAATGACCCACATTGTTCCATTATCTTTTAAAATACGACGAGCCGCTTTCATCCACTCATGTGTGAAACGATCATAAGCTTTAAAGCTTTCAAACTGATCCCAACTGTCATCTACGCCGTCAACAATAGAACTATCCGGTCGTTGTAGATTGCCGCCTAGCTGCATGTTATAGGGAGGATCTGCAAAAATAACATCAACAGATTTCGCCGGCATAGAATTCATAACTTGAATACAGTCACCTTGGTAAATGGAATTCAGCTTGAGAGTAGACATTCTTTCCTCTTTATTGTTATCATGTATGTCTTTCAGTCTAAAAGGTAAAAGTAACTATTTTCTTAACGCCGAGTCGCTCGAGTCGATTTTTTTGAATAATTTTTGTAAGTTGTTGAAATGTAATTAAAAGATATGAAAGTTCTTTTTAAAAGAAAGGATTATATGCCCATTGTAGTAAGGCTTGTCGTTGTTTGGCTCGGCATTGAAAATTCATAGGGAAGCAATTTTTTTCTATTTGAATTTTATGTCTTTTAAAGGAACGCCATCTTTTAATTTGTATTTGATCAATCTCAGGAATCCTACGTCCCATATAATATCTGCAATACCATTGAAACCAGCCTCGAGGATCTGGAGGATAAATCCATCCATTTTCTTGCCATATTTTTAATGACAAACGAGATTTAACTTTAAAAAAATTACAGGTTAAGTCTGGTTTATCAAAAGATAATTTTGCCTCGGTAAACCAATCTGTTGGAAATTCGGATATACAATCTGTTAAATACTTTCCTTCGAAAACACCAAGTTTTAACATTTCTTTAGGAGAAAGTTCTGGTTTAAAATCAATATCAAACTCTTTTCCTATAGGTGCGACACAATCATAGCTATAATGTTGCTGTATTTTGTCATTTACAATAATCATTTATCTTCCTTTTAAGAATAAATAGGAAGTATTTTGAAAAGAGGCATCTATTCTTTAGTTGAGGAAAGAAGACGAGCAATTGGTGCGTAGGTTTTACGGTGATAGGGTGTAACACCATATTTTTTTAAACCCTCAATGTGGGCTTTTGTTCCATAGCCGGCATTTTTATCCCAGCCATACATAGGATATTCTTCAGCTAACACGCACATCAATCGATCTCGAGTTACTTTTGCAATAATAGATGCCGCTGCAATAGAAAGACTAATACCGTCACCGCCGATAACTGTTTGACACGACCATTTCCAAGAAGGTTTTCTGTTCCCATCTATCAGAACAAAATCAACGAAATTTCCTTTTTTTTCTATTTGTTCTAAGGCACGCCGCATAGCTAAAAAAGAAGCTTGCAAAATATTGATTGAGTCGATTTCTTGAGCACTGGCCTGTCCAATACCAATCAAGGCGTTAGAAGCGTAAATTTTATTAAAGAGCTTTTCTCTTTTTTTGGCAGATAGCTTTTTGGAATCATTTAGCTCCGAAGCTAATTCAGATGATACTTCTAAATTTGGAAAACAAACTGCGGCTGCGACAACCGGTCCGACCCAAGGACCTCGACCAGCTTCATCCGTTCCGGCTATGAGACCTGTAATTGAGAGACTTTTTTCTATCTCGAAATGCGGCAATTTTTTCTCCTTTTTTATAATATTTTATAATATATATTTTTAAAAATTTTTATCAATCAAAAAAAAGCCCCGAGCTGAAACAACCCGGAGCTTTTAAAAAAGGAACGGGGGGGGGGGGAAGAAAAAGGTTCCTTTTTTAAAATGGATGGACTTTTAAAAAAAAGGGAGATACATCAATTTGCATGATTTGTTCATACAATAGAATATTTAAA
>CALXXX010000005.1 GCA_944392795.1 uncultured Alphaproteobacteria bacterium
AATCTTTTGATATATTTAATACTTTTCTCCTCTTTTTTCTTAACCGCAAACGCAAAAACAGTTAACCGACAAGCTTATAAAGTCTGTAAAACGAATGAAGAAGCTTATTGGAATGGCTCTTCCGCTCAATGTTGCGAAAAATCAATCAAACAGGTACAAGGAACAGATTATTACACTTGTTGTGAAGAATGGCAAAAAGCTTATATTTACAATGGAAGTACTGTCTGTTGCAACGAAGATCCGAATAATACACCAGGAAATATTTGTTGCAAAGGGAAAGCTGACAATGGAATTGAAAAAGCCTATAAGTATGAAACATATCAATATACTTCCGATTTCGGGAAAGGAACTACAACCATTCATTATGGATGTTGTGTAAACAATCCAAACATTGCGAGCTCTTCTATCTTTAGAGGAAGTTATGTCAATTACGGTTTATGCTGTGGTGCTTCTCAACCATATGTGGCAATGAGTATGGAGGCAGAGGAAATAGACTGCGGTGGTCTTATTGATGGGTGGGTTAAAAGCTGTTTTGCCTGCCCTTCAACAACACTTATTGAACAAGAGGGCATTGACGGCACATGTTATACTTATGGCTGTGGATGTCCAGAAGGAGAAACTCTTAGCTGTGTTCTATATAACCATAACAAAGGAGCTTGCCAGAAAAAAGAATGCTGTAAAAGCACAACTATTGCTGCTAAGGATGAAGAACTTAAAATGACAATATATAATTGTCATCACTAAAGAGATCAATAAATCTGGCTATTCCTTGAATAAAAACTCAACTTTTCTTCTCAGGCAACCAATATTTCTCATCCAGCAATGTCTGAAGAGCCACTGTTACTGTTCGCTCGTTCCCTCCCTGTTCAATTAAACGAACATGTGGCGGAATATCTGTATAAGTTAATAATCTGTCTACAACAAACCGAGAAATAACTCTATCATTCTTAACAAAAATATCACCTGGATTAACTGAAATTGCTGCCATTTGAATACCTCAATATTTTTTCTTTTTCTTCTTCCTGGGTCAAAACTTCCCCAACTTCGCTTAAAGCTTTATCAAAAAAAACTTTATTTTCAATTAAACTTTTATCTTTTTGAATCACATCCATTGTCGTCTGAACGGCTATATCAATAACTTCATCTTTTAATTCTCGTAAACCACTCTCCCGGATTAAACGAATGCGTTCCAAGTTTTCTGATTGTTTCAAATCCTGACGCTTTTGTAAATCTTCTTGTGCTTCTTTTTTTAACAACCGTGCCTCTTTTATTGCTTTCTGAACAATTTCCTTTTTATCCAATGCTTGATAAAATTCTTTATGCTTTGCGTCTCTTAACATTTGAAGCGCCTCTCGACGAAGCTTTAATGCTTCTTCTATATGAGCCCTAATTCGTTCGCTTCGCTCTTTCATTTTCTGTAAAACAAAATGATAAACTGGTGCTCCTATTAAAGCAACGGAACAAATAAAAGCAATCCCCTTCCATAATTCGGGATCGTCAAAAAAAACCTTTATTTCTTCCATTCTTCTCGTTCCTTTATAGAGCTTAAAACTATTTTTTCTAATGTTCTCTTTGTGGGCTTAAGACCATAAACAGATTTCATAAGAATCTGAATAAATTGAGTCGTAATAGATCCCAACTCTTCTAAAACTGAAGCTCGTTGCTGTCTAACTTCCTTTTCCGCCACTGCCGAATCCGATTGTAAACGTTGACTAAGAATGTTTTCTTGAGCTGAATAAGCAGAAGAGATATCATTATGAGCCGTCTGGACAATTTGTGCTGAATAGGCTGTCGCTTCATTAATATAAGATTGATAAGATTGCATAATCTTATCTGCCTCAGCATTTAACTTATCCGCTTGACGCAAAATAGACTGAATTTTTTGCTCTCTTTTTTGAATAATCTCCTGCAAAGGAGGCAATAGAAAATACCGCATGGCTGTGTACAAAATAAGAAAACTTATCAACAACCAAAAAATCTGACTAGGAAACCAAGCGATATCGAACTGTGGCATTCAAAATGCTTTTATGAAGACAACATTATAAATGCTAAAACCAAAGCATATAAAGCAATTGCTTCCGTCATACCTGCGCCAATATAGGCGAACAATGTCACATCATTTTTTACACTGGGGTTACGACTAACCGTATTAATAATTGTAATCCAAATTTCTGCTAACCACTTCGCAACCGCAATCATTACTAAACTGCAAATACCTATCGATAGATACTTTGCAGCATCTGCAATATATTTCATTGACTCTGCTTCCATTTTTTACTCCTTTTACTAATCATTCTCACCTTCAAAAGCTTCGCTTAAATAAATACAACTCAGAATACTATAAATGTAGGCTTGTAGCACACCAATAAATAATTCAAACAAAATTAAAATAGCTGTAAATAATAAAGGAACAAAACCTGCCAATCCTAGTGCAAATACAAAACCTGCCACAACTTCTAACATAATATGCCCGACCGTCATATTCATAACTAGTCGAAGTGTCAAACTAAACGGTTTAGATAAAAACGAGATAATTTCAATGGGTATCATAATGGGTGCTATCAACCAAGGAACACCTTTTGGGAAGAAAACATGAAACCAAGAAAATCCCTTATGATAAACCCCTAAAATCATCGAAATTATAAGTGCAAGAAATGCAATTGCGCCTACGATTGATAAATGACTTGTAAAAGTAAACATATAAGGAAATAAACCTAATAAATTACCAAATAAAATAAAAAGAAATAAACTAAAAATAAAAGGAACGACCGAAAGACCTTTATGTCCAATCGTACTTTCTACCATATTTTGAACAAAGTAATATAAACTTTCAACCAGTGACTGAGCTGGATGAGGAATAATTTTTAATTTTCTTGTCAGCCCCCAAATTAAAATAATTGCTAATAAAACGGCTCCTATCATTGTTATACTGGCATTTGTTAAAGAAATATCAAATGAGCCAATATGTATGGGAATATATACATCGATTTCAAACTGTTCCAAAGGATTATGCATACTCATTGATGTTTTCCCTTTTCCAAATGTGAAATAGATTTATAGACATTTAACAAACCAGCAAATCCGCCGAATAACACAAACAGAGCAAAAACAAATAAATGAACATCCAATAAAGCATACAACAAATACCCTATTCCTGCGCCAACGAGCAAACCGCCGGCCAAATCAGAAATAATCATGATAGACAAGTTTAAACCAGATGTTTCCATAGACTTTTTTGAGGAAGAGGGCAATTTTTCTCTCAGCGCTTCTATCTGCGCTTTTATTTCTGCTATTTGTGCCTTTTCCTCAACCATCTTCCGTCTAACCCAAACGTTTCAAAACTGAACGAATTGCTCCTTCATCAGCACCGCTCACAACTTCCGTTTGCATTCCTTTTACTATAACAGTTGTCGGTGTGCCTTGAATATTATATTTTTTCATATAAGCATCTCTATCTGACACAATTTTTTGCAATAGATCTGTATCAGCCAAACAGGCTTTAACATCCCCCTTAGTCATTCCTTCTAAAGCTGCATAGCCCATTATAACATCTTGCGCATTTGCCTGAAAAGCCCAGTTATTTTGATTCTCAAACAATACCTCTAAAAAAGGAAAATAATTTTCCGGACGGACACATCGAGCCAACATAGCTCCTGATAATGCTCGACGATCAAACGGTAAATCAATATAAATAATTTGAGCTTTTCCAGTATCTACAAAATCTTTCTTTAAACTTGGAATTGCTTGGGTATGAAAATCCTTACAATGGGAACAGGTCAAGGAAGAAAAAATATACATCTTAATAGGTGCTGTATCTTGCCCCATTTTTCTGGGTTCCGTTTTATCAATAACAGACACTTCCTCAGCATATGCCGAACTTATAAATGAAAAAGAAGGAATATTTGCTTTAGAATCTAAAATCAAAGGTTCAAATTTATCTGCTGAAGGAGCCGGACTTGTCTCATTTTGTTGAGCTCCTGGCAAACCTGGCATAGGCTCAGGTGCAACCTTATTCATATGATAAATAAAACCGAACGCTAATAAACCTCCGAGTAAAATCAACCAAATCATCTTCATGTTTCTATTCCTTTCTTCTTTTATAGGCCCATTGTAAACAGTTCTTTTTTTAAAGGCAAGTTTATTTCAAGAAAATTCTCTCTCCCAAGCGATAAACAGCCTCTTTTAATTGTGGATTTTCAATTTCTGCCACCTTTGAACGTAGAAGCATTTCTTCCTCTTTAGTTAAAGTTTTTTGAGGCTCCTCTTTTTTTAAAACCGTTGTTTCGAATGGATTTCCCTGAATAATTTTGATATCTCTGACCGCTACATAACCTAAAAAAGTATTGACCTTTTCAAGCAAATTTTTCTTCTGATGCTCTAGCATAATCGCAAAAGCGCCGCCTAAAACTTTTACATGCAAAACCCCTTCTGTCCTTTTCCCTCGAGGGTAAGTTATTTTATCTGGACGAATTCCCACGGCCATTTGAGACCCGACAATATCTTCCCAACAAGCCAATAAATCAACGCTAGAAAAGCCTCTCTTGCCCAGCAGTGTTCGTGCCATACTTTTTAAATCAATACTCAATAAATTTAATCCATTTTCTCGACGTTCCGACGTTTCTTTTTTCATTAAAGAGGCCTTTTCATTGTCTTTAAACTTTCAAAGAAATCATTTGCAAAATCATAATAACGCTTTTCTTCTATTGCTTTTCTGATTCCTTTCATTAAGTCCTGATAATATTGAACATTATGCCAAGTTAAGAGCATAGCACCTAAAATTTCTCCCGTTCTGAACAAATGATGCAAATAAGCTCTACTATAATTTGTACAAGCCGGACAAGAACAATCTTTATCCAAAGGAGCTAAATCTTCCTGATGCATTGCGTTTCTCAGATTAACGGTTCCTTCACGAGTAAATGCAAGTGCTGTTCTTCCTGAACGAGTTGGCATAACGCAATCAAACATGTCAACACCTCTAGCCACAGCTCCCACAATATCAGAAGGACGCCCGACACCCATTAAATAACGAGGATACGCTTCCGGTAGATGGCAGACCGTTGCTTCTATTGTTTGAAACATTATTTCTTGTCCCTCTCCGACAGCAAGACCGCCTATTGCATACCCATCAAATCCTATTCGAGTTAAAGCCTCGCAAGATTTTTGGCGTAAATCTGGAAAAACACCTCCCTGGACGATCCCAAAAATGCCATAACCAGGGCGATCTCGAAAAGCCTCACGAGAACGCTTTGCCCAACGCATAGAACGTTCCATTGATTTCTGAACATCTTTTTTCTCTGAAGGATACGGCATACATTCATCAAAAGCCATTGTAATATTGGAATCTAATAAATATTGGATCTCAATTGAACGCTCCGGTGTCAACATATGCTTTGAACCGTCTACGTGAGATTGAAAAGAAACACCCTCCTCTGTCAATTTACGCAATTTAGATAAACTCATCACCTGAAATCCACCTGAATCAGTTAAAATAGGACGATACCAATTCATAAAAGAATGTAATCCTCCTAATTTAGCGATTCGTTCTGCTCCCGGTCTCAGCATTAAATGATAGGTGTTACCCAAAATAATTTCAGCTCCTGTTGAAGCAACTGATTCTGGCATCATCGCCTTAACAGTCGCCGCTGTTCCAACCGGCATAAATGCAGGCGTTTGAACGGAACCATGAGCTGTTAAAAGTTCTCCTCGCCGAGCGGCTCCATCTGTCTTTTTAACATTAAAACTTAACATTTGATCTTCCTATTGATATTCTTTTTAAAAGTGTTTATGATGTTGTTCTCTTATAACAAAAAAAGAATGATTTAACAATGCAAAAAGAACACAAAACTTGGATAACATGGTTTAAAGATAATCTGAAAGCTTTATTTTGGGCTGCACTTATTGCTCTTGGCATACGCTCTTTTATCGCCGAACCTTTTAATATTCCTTCCGGCTCAATGATCCCTTCTTTGTTGGTTGGTGATTATTTGTTCGTCTCAAAATATTCTTATGGCTACTCAAGATATTCTCTTCCTTTCGGCCTTCCTTTAATTCCTGAACGAATTTTTTACACCCAACCAGAACGAGGTGATGTCGTTGTATTTAAAACACCCGCAGATAATAAAACGGATTACATTAAACGTGTGATTGGATTGCCCGGAGATACAATACAAGTTATAAATGGTCTTCTTCACATCAATGGAAAACCTGTCAAAAGGACATTTAAAAGAACCCATGTTGAAAAAACTTTTTATGGCGATATTTCTTATACCGTCTATGATGAAGAGCTCCCAAATGGTGTCATTCATGAAATTATGGAAATTTCAGATGATCAGCCACAAGATAATACTCTCCCTTTTATTGTTCCAGAAGAACACTTTTTTATGATGGGAGATAATCGAGATAATTCAAAAGACTCTCGCTGGGACGATATTGGTTTCGTTCCTAAACAAAATTTGATGGGTAAAGCACAATTTATTTTTTATTCGAACAACGGATACGCTCCGTTCCTAGCTTTTTGGAATTGGGGAAAATCCATTCGAACGGAGCGCCTCTTTAAAGGAATCCACTAATGCGAAACATTCAAGAAAAAATCGGATATACTTTTAAAAATAAAAAATTACTAAAAAATGCCCTCACCTTAGCTCACGGCGGAAAATCAGCTTCGTATGAACGATTAGAATTTTTAGGAGATCGTGTCTTGGGCTTAATTATTGCTGATGCTTTATTACAAGTTCATCGTAGTGAGGATGAAGGAGACATTGCAAAACGCTTTACTGCCTTAGTTCGAGAAGAGACTTTAGCTTCTTTAGCTCGTCAAATTTCTTTATCTGAAAATATAATTACACATGAAAATGAATTAAAAGAGAACAATTCCATTTTAGCTGATGTTATGGAAGCTGTTATCGGAGCACTTTATGTCGATGGAGGGTTAGAAACCGCAAAAACCTTTGTTCATTTTCTTTATGCTGACTTACTGGCTCGAAAAGTTGATCCTCCGGTAGATGCTAAAACAGCTTTACAAGAATGGGGCCACCGTCACAAATTGCCTTTGCCGATTTATAAAGTGATTGAAAAAACAGGTCCAGATCATGCTCCTCATTTTATTATGAACGTTTGCATGCAAGGTTACCCTCCCGTCAAAGGTCAAGGTTCGTCCAAAAGACAAGCTGAACAAGATGCAGCTGCTGTTTTTCTAAAGGAACACATCAATGAATGAAACGAAATGTGGGTTTGTTGCGGTACTAGGAGCATCTAATGTTGGAAAGTCAACTTTAGTGAACTTATTAGTTGGCGCTAAAGTTTCCATTGTTTCACCCAAAGTTCAAACGACTCGATCTCGCGTTCGTGGAATTGTTGTCCATGATAACAGTGAAATTATTTTAGTTGATGTCCCTGGCATTTTCAAACCTCGGCGCCGTTTAGACAGAGCGATGATTGCAACAGCTTGGACAGAAGCTGAAGATGCCGATCTTTGTTTACTGTTAATTGATGCTCAAAAAGGACTAGACGAAACAACACAAAGTATCATCAACACACTAGTTAAACAAAAACGACAAACAACTTTAGTTATTAACAAAATCGATTTAATTGCGCGAGAAAAACTTCTACCATTGATACAAAAATTAAAAGATATCCCTATTTTTGATGAGACTTTTCTTATTAGTGCTAAAACAGGAGAAAATGTCAAAGAACTCTTAACTTATTTAGCAAATCATATGCCTAAAGGACCTTTTATGTTTCCTGAAGACAACTTATCAGATCTTCCCAATCGTTTATTTGCTGCCGAAATCACTCGAGAAAAACTATTTCTCAACTTACAGCAGGAATTACCATATTCTGTCGCTGTAGAGACAAATCTTTTTGAGGAAAGAGAAAATGGTATTCGCATTGAACAAACCATTTATGTGGAACGAGAAGGACAAAAAGCCATTATTATTGGTGCGAAAGGAAGGATGTTAAAAAAAATAGGTGCTGCAGCTCGATTTGAACTTTCTCAAATTTTTGAAAAGCCTGTTCATCTTTTCTTATTCGTAAAAGTTAAAGAAAACTGGGTTAATGATCCGGAACGCTATACAGAATGGGGACTTGATTTTAATGCCTGATTTCAGAGATGTCGGACTTGTTCTTGGTGCCCGCCGCCACGGAGAAAACGGCGTTATTCTTTCACTTTTCACCAAACAACACGGACGATATTTAGGACTATTACGTATAAAAACTTTACCTCTTGTTGGTAGTTTTGTGGAAGCTAAATGGCGAGCAAGGCTAAGCGAACATTTAGGAAACTACACTTGCGAAACAATCTCTGCGCTCAGTGCAGCTTACATGGAAGACAAACATCGTCTTGCGGCTATTTCTTCGTTATGCACTCTTTTAGATGAAAGTTTACCGGAACGAGAACCTTTACCTGATTTCTACGAACAAGTTTGTTATTTTTTGAATCAGTTAGAAAATAAAAATTGGTTGATGGCATATATTCGTCTTGAAGCTCTTTTATTAAAAATCCTTGGTTTTGGGCTTGATTTGACACATTGCGCAGGTGGAGGAGATTGCCAGACACTTGCTTATGTTTCTCCGAAAACAGCCAAAGCCGTCTCTCAAGAAAAAGGAGCTCCTTACCGTGATAAGCTTCTTATTTTGCCTCGCTTCCTATGGCAAGATTGTGAAGCAAATTCAGACGACTTACGAGCAGGTCTATTTCTAACCGGCTATTTTTTAGCGCAACATATCACTCTGCCGAGAACCCGAGCAAATCTGCTTTAATTTTTGTAAACTCCTTTACAACTCTTATTCTTTCTTATATAAGAAAGGAAAAGGAGAAAAAGATGTTCTATATCATTGCGCTTTTAATTGTTATTTTTGATCAACTCACAAAAGCTATTGTATTGTCTAACTTTACCCCTCCGGCTGTTCTCCCTGTCTTTCCTTTTTTCAACCTTGTTCTGGTAATGAATAAAGGAGTTAGCTTTTCAATGTTTTCTTCCGACGCAGAATGGATGCCTTGGGTGCTAACTGGAGTTGGTAGCTCAATTACAATTGGTATTGCCTATTGGCTCTATATTGAAAAAAATATTTTAATTAAAACAGCGTTAGCTCTCATTCTAGGCGGGGCAATCGGAAACATCATTGATCGTATTCGATTTGGAGCCGTCGTCGATTTCTTAGATTTTCATGCCTTTGGTTATCATTGGCCTTCATTCAACATCGCTGACACAATGATTTGCATTGGTGTTGCCATTATTATTATTCAAGCGATTTTTTCAAAGGAGAAATAAATGATAAAATATATGCTGATTTTTATGTCAACCTTCTGTGTACTTTTAAGCGCTTGCACGGCTAAGGATACAGTTTATCGTGCTCCTGATGAGACACAAGTTGTTAAGCAAAAAGCCTTAACATTGCCTCCTGATTATGAATTAAGACCTCCTTTGCCGGAAAAAAAAGCGACTGAAAGTAAAACAAGCGAAAAGGACAAATAATGACACTGACAGAATTAAAAGCTTATAAGGACTTACAAGCTCATTTTGAAAAAACAAAATCATTACAAATGCGAGATTTGTTTGATAATGATCTACAACGAGCTCAAAAATATACTCTCTCTCTTCAAGATTTCCGATTAGATTATTCTAAAAATCGAATAACAGACGAAACAATCAATCTTTTGACTGCTCTTGCTGAAGAATGTGAGCTTACGACAAAAAGAGAAGCTTTATTTAACGGCGAGAAAATCAATTTTACAGAAAATAGAGCTGTTTTACATATTGCTCTTCGTAATCGTAGCAATCGTCCCATTTATGTTGACGGAAACAATGTAATGCCTGAAATCAACAGCGTTTTAGAAAAAATGCATCTTTTTTCAGATAGCGTACGATCCGGACAATGGAAAGGAGCTACTGGGAAAAGGATTACAGATATTGTTAACATTGGTATCGGTGGTTCTGATTTGGGCCCATTAATGGCTGTAGAAGCTTTAAAAAAATACAAAACAGAAGCTTTGAATTTTCATTTTGTTTCCAATATCGATGGAACAGCTATTGTTGAAGCTTTGAGCAAATGCAATCCGGAAACAACTTTATTTCTTGTCGCATCAAAAACTTTTACAACAATGGAAACGATGGTTAATGCCAAAACGGCTCGAGCTTGGCTGGTTGACGCATTGGGAAAAAATGCTGTTCCCCATCATTTTGTCGCATTATCCACAAACGTCCAAGAAGTTGAAGCTTTCGGCATTGATCGAAATAATATGTTTGAATTTTGGAGTTTTGTCGGCGGTCGCTATTCTATGTGGAGTGCGATTGGACTTTCTATTATGTTGGCTATTGGTTATGAAAATTTTGTTGAATTATTAGAGGGAGCCTTCGAAATGGATGAGCATTTCCGGACTGCTCCCATTCAACAAAATATTCCGGTTATCATGGGATTGTTAGGTATCTGGTATCATGTGTTTTATCAAGCAGAAACGTATGCTGTTTTACCTTATGACCAATATTTACATCGCTTACCTGCTTACTTACAGCAGTTAGACATGGAAAGCAATGGTAAACGAGTTGATAAAAACGGACAAGTCGTTTCCTACCCGACAGGTCCGATTTTATTCGGTGAACCAGGAACTAATGGACAGCATTCTTTCTATCAGCTTATTCATCAAGGAACTCATTTGATACCCTGTGATTTTATAGCTCCTATTTTCTCGTTTAATGAAAGCGGAGAACATCACAATATTTTATTGGCAAATGTCTTAGCTCAATCTGAAGCGCTTATGCGCGGAAAAACATCCCAAGAAGTTCAAGCGGAAGGAACGCCTGAGAATCTCGTTCCCTTCAAAACCTTCCCAGGTAATCGCCCTTCCAATACCATTATTGTTGATCAAATGACCCCTCGAAATCTAGGCCGTTTAATTGCCATGTATGAACACAAAGTTTTCGTGATGGGGGTTATCCTTCAAATCGACAGCTTTGACCAATGGGGCGTTGAGTTGGGAAAAGTCCTAGCAAAAAAAATATTACCGGAATTATCTGATACTTCTGAGACAACGGTTCATGACAGTTCGACAAATGCGCTTATTAACTACATCAAAGGAAAACGTTTATGAGCATCCGCCTTCTTTCTCCGCAGCTTATCAATCAAATTGCGGCTGGTGAAGTAATTGAACGACCTGCTTCTGCTTTAAAAGAGCTATTAGAAAATGCTATAGATGCCGGAGCTCATAATATTGATGTTATGTTGGGAGATGGTGGAAAAGCCTATTTAAGCGTTTTAGATGACGGAAAAGGAATGTCTCCAGAAGAATTAGAACTTGCAGTCGAACGACATGCAACTTCTAAATTGCCGGATGATGATTTATTTAATATCCATTTTTTTGGTTTCAGAGGTGAAGCTTTACCTTCTATTGGCTCTGTTGCGCGATTGATTATTACATCTCGCACACAATCTATGGAAGAGGCTTGGCGCATTTCTGTTGAAGGTGGGAATAAACAACCTTTAAAACCTGCCGCCTTGCCCCAAGGAACAAAAGTAGAAGTGAAAGACCTTTTCTTCGCTCAACCGGCACGATTAAAATTTTTAAAAGCCGCCCAAACTGAAACAGGTTATATAAAAGAAGTGATTAATCGCTTAGCTATGGTTAATCCTCAAGTGTCTTTCCGCTTATCTGATGAAAAGCGACAAATTTTATTTTATCCAGCAGTTGCAAAACTTTTTGATCGTGTCTCTATGGTGATTGGTCATTCATTTAAAGAAAATGCGATTGAAGTTAATGCTGAACATGATGGCATTGAGTTAACTGGTTTCATTAGTTTACCTACTTATACACGAGCAACAACAAGTGAACAATACTTATTCGTCAACAATAGATGGATTAAAGACCGCATGCTTATCGGCTGTGTCAAAGGAGCTTATCAAGGATTGATTGGACATGAAGGTCATCCGGTTTTAGCTTTGTTCCTAAAAGTACCTCCACGAGAAGTCGATGTTAACGTTCATCCAGCGAAATATGAAGTCCGCTTTAAAGATGCCGCCAGCATTCGTGGTTTAATAGTCGGTTCGCTTAAAAATGCTTTAGCAGAAGCAGGCCACCGAACAGCGACTACCATAGGAATTGGCGCTTTAGGACACTCAGAAACAGGCATTCTTCCTATAAATCATTCTTCTTCCAAAAGTAACTTTTCAAAAGGCACGCCGTGGACAGCTAAGACACAATCCGTCAACACAATAGCTCAACTACAAAAGCAAGCTCCTCTTAATTTTGATATGAATGAATCTTTCTCCGGTTCTGTTCCCTCCAATCTTGAACAACAAGAACCTCCCATTGAAGATTATCCTCCTTTAGGTGTCGCTCGTGGACAAATACATGAAACATATATCATCTCACAAACGCCAGATAGCCTCATTATTACAGATCAGCATGCTGCTCATGAACGTCTGACTTATGAAAAAATTAAAGCAACTATCCATGATCATGTTGAAACGCAATTATTGCTCATACCAGAAGTTGTTGCTTTAACTGAAGAAGCAACGGCTCGTTTAATGCGCCGCGCACCAGAATTAAAAAAATTCGGTTTGATCATAGACGCATTTGGTCTAGATGCCGTTATCGTGCGAGAAATTCCGGCGATACTCGGAGAAACAGACATCCAAGGACTTATTAAAGATATGTCAGATACTTTAGCAGAATTCGGTGATACGACAGCATTAACCGATAAAGTTCAAGCCATTTGTGCTCGTATGGCTTGCCACGGTTCTGTTCGAGCCGGTCGTAGATTAACTGCTGCTGAAATGAATGCCTTGTTAAGAGAAATGGAAACTTGCGGAACATCAGGACAATGCATTCATGGACGACCAACTTATATTGAACTGAAATTGAAAGATATTGAACGGCTTTTCGGCAGAAGAGAATAACTCTTATTGATTTTGATGTTTATTCAAAAGGGCTTGTCGTAAAACAAAATCAGAGCAGGCTCTGTTCTTATTTTCCTCTTTTACATCTTGTTTTTGTGTATGCTCTGATAAAGTCTTCCTTAAAGTATTATCGGCAGTCAATATAGGACTACCCTGCTCCATTAACTTACTTTTCGTTTCTAAATAAACTAAATTTAATTGTTCAATCCCTTTGTCTATTTGAGAAGAATGAAAAGGATTTATTTTATCCATAAAACGTTCCAAGGCATTTTTCCCTTGTTGCTTATCTAATTCCTTAATTGATACATCGACGAAAACATGCATCTCATAGCTATTTACAAGAGCGTCTATCATTTCTTTGTTATTTCCTTTTGCCTCTGTTTGAGAAAATTCTATTATGTTATCTTGTTCCTGTTCTTTTATTTTTGATAAAAGAGGGGTTAAATATTTTTCAGCATTTTCTAATGTTTGATTCTCTTGGAAAGATTGAATAAGAGCTGTTGCTAAAATACGTCCTTTATCTGTTTGCAACTGGTTTGCTTGTTCATAAGCCGGATAAAAAACAGAGACCATCTCTTGAGCACTCTTTTCATGCTCTTCAAAAAAATCTTGGCTAGAACCGGCATAAATATTTTTCTTATCCAAAAAATAAGATGTCGATAAATCAATACCCATTTCATCAATAAACTTTTGAACAAGCTGATTTTCTGCTTTAACATCTCGTAATCCGACAAAATCCAAAAAACTGTTCTTGTGTGCTTGAATATTATAACCTCGATGCCACTTTTCAAAAGTATCTGTTATTTTAAAAGCTCTATAACCATTAAAAGGAGCTTCCCATAAAGCTTTTACATAATTTGTCCTTGCCTGACGCTCGATAAAAGCTTCTCTGTCTTGCTCATCAATCCCTTTTAAAGTCGCGTCTTTTTTTGCTTGTTCTTTTAAAGAGCGATAAAATCTCACATCACCATATTCATCCTCTTTATCTGTTAAGGCTTTTCCAGCAAAAAATTGATCCATTCGAATAGTGTCATACAATCTTGTTTCAACTTCTATTAATTTTCTAGAAGCTAAATCAGCATACCCTTCTACACCTGAAATAGATGGATTATTGGATCTTCCTTCTTTTTGTTGAACAGAGTGACGCATCTCATGGGCCAATGTTTTAACCATATTTTGAAAAAACAAACTATCAGAGTTATTTTTCTCATTAGAATAATTTTCTCTAGAAAAAACTATCTTTTTATCTGCATAAGAATAAGCTCCGAAATATGATTTTTCATCACTCCAACCGAACTGCAGATCATCTTCTGCTCTTTCTATTAAATTACGTCCCTCCGAAGAAGCCGCCAAAGTATCTAATGCTGAACAAATAAGTTTTTTTTCAGCTTCATTTGCTCCGCTCACATTTTGTTTAAAATGATTTAATTTATCTTGGAAACTCTGATTAGACATTAAAGGAATAGTCTGATTTCTCAAGTCTACTTGATGAAAAGAAAATAAACCTTTTTCTTTCAAAAAAGATAATGAGGAAGTTTCTTGTGCGTCTACCCCACAAAGAAGACTGCTCCCAGCAACCATAGACAAGAGATAATTTTGAAACTTTTTCATTATCTGCTCCTTTTCATTATTTTAACACAGATAAGGGAAAGAATCAAAAAACTATTCTTCAGCTAAACTAACGAAAGTCTCTAAGATTTTCTTTACACCATTTAAACGATCTTCCGGTTTGTCCCACATTCGAGTAATTGTCAACTTATCTGGTTTTAATTTAGCCAAACCCATTTGAGAATTGATAAAACCAACAAGACCTGCCGGATTCGGGAAAATATTTTCATAAAAAGAAACTGTCATTCCCTTCGGGCCTGCCTCAACTCGTTCAACATGAGCACGACGACAAAGCATTTTAATTTTCACAATATCAAATAAATTTTCAACTTCCTCCGGAATTTCACCAAAACGATCTTTTAATTCTAATCGCATTTCATCTAACTCAATGTTATCTTCTATATTTGCCAAACGATGATAGAGCTCCATTCTTAAACCTAAATCTGAAACATATTTTTCAGGGATAAGAACAGAAATTCCCAAGGAAATTTGAGGAGACCAAAGTTCTTTTTCATCAGAAGAAACATCTGTCCCCGCTTTCAAAGAAGCAACAGCTTCTTCCAACATTTTTTGATAAAGCTCAACACCAACCTCTTTAATATGACCGGACTGCTCCTGTCCCAAAAGATTGCCTGCTCCACGGATGTCTAAATCATGACTAGCCAAAGTAAAACCAGCACCAAGACTATCTAAACTTTGCATGACAGAAAGACGTTTTTCTGCTGTTTTAGTGAGCTTTTTATTCTCCATAACCGTTAAATAAGCATATGCTTTGACTTTTGAACGCCCTACTCTACCGCGTAATTGATATAATGCAGCTAAGCCAAACATATCAGCTTTATGAATAATCATTGTATTCACATTTGGCAAATCGATACCCGATTCAATAATAGATGTTGCCAACAATACATCATATTTTCCCTCTGCAAAATCTGTCATAATATTTTCCAGCTGCAACGGCGTCATCTGCCCATGAGCAACAACAATTTTTAACTCAGGAACTATCTTTTTTAACTTTTCTAAAAGCGGAGCCATATCTGAAATACGGGGACAAACATAATATGTCTGTCCTCCTCGTAAATGCTCTCTCATCATAGCATCTCGAAGAATAATACTATCAAACGGTAATACAAATGTGCTAACGGCCAATCTATCCACCGGAGGCGTTGCAATAATACTTAAATCTCTAACGCCGGTTAAAGACATTTGTAAAGTTCTTGGTATCGGTGTTGCTGTTAATGTCAAAACATGAACTCCTGTTCGTAGCTCTTTTAATCGCTCTTTGTGCGCAACACCAAAATGTTGTTCTTCATCAACGATTAATAATCCTAAACGCTTAAATTTCATGTTCTTTGCCAAAAGAGCATGTGTCCCAATTACAATATCTATTGTCCCGTCTTCTAACCCCTTATGTGTTTCTGCTTTCTCTTTCGTGGAAACTAAACGAGATAATCGACCGATTTTTAAAGGAAAACCTGAAAATCGTTTAATAAATGTATCATAATGTTGCCTGGCTAATAATGTCGTTGGAACAACAACTGCGACCTGTTCTCCCGCCATAGCTGCTGCAAAAGTTGCTCGCAAAGCAACTTCTGTTTTTCCAAATCCGACATCGCCGCAAACCAATCGATCCATCGGATGTCCCTTAGACAAATCTTCTGT
>CALXXX010000006.1 GCA_944392795.1 uncultured Alphaproteobacteria bacterium
ACTCCCGATTTGCTTCGTCCACATCAATTTTATCATCTCTCGTTTTATGAATACGCCCGGACTTTATTGCCGTTTGCACCGCATTCAGGTTCACCCCGCGAATACGCGCATATTCTCGCATTGATACTAATCTTCCCATTAAATTTCCCTTTCAAAACACCAAGTGACCAGCCGGATTTATAAAATGACCAGCCCGCATTTTAAGGAGTTGTTACAACTATTTGATATTGCATTGTTTTTCAAAGCACCCGACCAGCCGGAATTTTTCTGTTCAGCTAGCGAAACGGCGCGGCTTGCGGCCCCGCATACGAAAAACCGCCAGGAAGGACCCATTGGTTACCACCGCGCCGGCATTGCAAATTTACAGTTCTCGCATTCTCTTGAAGAACTTGTAAATCGTCTCCTTACTGATACGTAGCGTGCGCGACACACTGTCAATGCTTTCACCTTCCATGATAAGTCGCATGGCGTTTTTAAGTTTTGGTGTATCGGCTCTTTCAAGAAACTCATAAGCCATCAACATACGAACATTGTCAGTAGATGTGCTTAAATTGGCGCAAAAAAAATCCCCATCAGATTGATCAGAATCTAATGAGGATGTTAAATGTGCGGGGGTTCGCTTTCGTTTGTCCAGCAAGTGCAAGGCATATTGACGCAGGTCATGCACCACTAATGCTTCGTCAACATCAGGGATTTCGTAAAACTTATACAAATAGTGGCATAGCATGTCCTGCGCAATATCTTCCCGGTCGTCATAGCCGAAGTACGGCGTCGACAACAATTTTTTGATTTGAGCACAGATTGTGATACGGATATACTGCGGAAATCCGTTGAAAATCTCTTTATTCATGATTAATCCCTGATGTTTGAAATTTAAAACAAAAAACGGGGGCGGCTTTTTAAGGCCGTCCCCGGTAGTCCGAATTAAAAGTTCAGATAGTTCAAATAGTCACAAAAAAACGGGAGGTCATTCGAACCTCCCGATCATACCAAGAAATTACCACATTTTAGGCGAAAATGTAACCCCCTAATTTGTACAGTACATTTTTCTTGTTTTTGAGTGTTATTACATTGAAAATACACCAAAAACTCTTGCGCATTTTAAATGCATTCAATTTTCCAAGCATAAATAACAAATAACCGAAAAAGCATAAAAGTGTCCAGAAGAAAAATGTCTAGGACACATTACTTCGCGATTATACGGTAAAAATACCTCATTTTTCGGTAAAATGTCCAGTTATTTTATGTCCGGACAACTTTCTCCCGATTATACATTAAATTCTAGTCAAATTCGGTGAAAATGTTAAGTACTTTTTTGTTCAGAACATTTTTCCCCAATCATACTGGTATTTATAAACCATTTTGCTGAAAATGTTGCATGTTTTTTTGTTGCAACATTTTTGCTGGTTTTATTACATCAAAATCATGAACTTCAAATACTTGGGATTAATCATGAATAGATAATAATACCAAGGTTACAAAGCCTACCGCATTATAACCTCTTTTATAATAATTTTTTTAAGATTTGTCACGCACTATTTTGTCGTGACAAAATAGTTGTTAAAAGCCTGATATATCAGTCTTAAACGGCTCTTTAAAATGAAACATCGGGAGCAATTTATTCATCGCCCCCGATTATATCCGGTTTTATAACCTAAAAATTCAAAAATGTCTCATACTTTTTTGTCTCCAACATTTTTCCCTTTGAGATAAAAGGAAATTTTTATTAACACCCGATGAAACCGTCGCCACATTTCGGCTCGTCCGTAACCGAATTCCCGACACAGAAATTTCCAAGGAATATGGTTGGCTCGCTTCCATGCTAAACGCCTTTCCTCCGGTTCTAAAATCATAAACCAATCTAAAACCACGTGTTCCCAGATATTGATTTGTTCTGGGGTTGGTTGGAGTTTAGGCGGTTTACGTTCCATCAACTTCATTTCTTGCTGAGAATAGATAATCTCAAATTGCCAGCCTGAGGCTTTAGGTGGTCTGACCTTTGGCATCATACGATCCACAAATGCCGCAGTCTGCAGGTCTTGTTTGATTTGCTCAACGGTTATCATAACGCACCACTTTTGCTGAGCTTTTTTGCGTATTCTCGCTTCAAGACCGCAACTTCAAATTCATGCAAGGAAAGTTCGTTATCTTTGCAATACCATTGCCGAATAGCCTTCTGCCAGTCACGCGCAATACACTTCTTGCCATGCTTCCAACCGCGCTCATTGTGCCAACTGATGAAAGCCGGTATATCGATCGTTATCCCGATTTCATTACAATAACCGGACACATCTTCAGCTGTCGGAGCTCCGATGTAGCTCAAGTTATCCACAAAAGCCGTCTCTCTTTCTCTACAATCCTTATCATTAACCTTATCAGATTCCTTCTCATTCTCCGACTCCTTCTCCTGTTGGCGACCGGTTGACGGAAACTCAATAACTTCGCTGACCGTTCGTTTAGCGTTCGCTTTGCGACGGCTGACCGCTCGTTTGGCATTTTGTGCGTTAATCTCGCAGGTTTGACGCCATTTCTCATTGTGATTTGCAATCACTTGTTGAATCGCATCAAATCTTTTTTTATTCAGCTCCGATAATTTTACTGACGTGGCACCGAATAAATTAAATTCACATATCGCGACAATTAAATTTGCAATCTCGCTTTTCTTAAAGTTATGCACAGAAGCAAGGAAGTCTGCCGGATAGATGATAATTGAGGTTTTTCTATTTTCCATCGCCGCCTCCTTTTTTAAGCGTTTGCTTAATACGCTTTAAGCCGGCCACCCATTTACGGGCAAGCTCGGAACGTTTACCTTCTTCCTCAATGCGCTTTTCAAGTTCGTCCAAAGCCGTCATCTCAAGATTAAGCAGATAGGCAACCGGAATTTTGCGGATTTCCGCAGTAACGTAGTGCTTTTTATCTCTGTGAAACATGTTATTTCTCCTTTTCTAAAATTCTTGTTTCACTAAGGAACACTCCGCAAAATCGGAAAATCGTTCGGCAAAATTTGAAAAAAAATATAAAAAAAATTGCCCCGGATATATTCCGAGGCGGTAACTGATTGATTTTCCTAATCTAAAATCGTGAAGCCGAACTGCTTAATCTGATCCTCCCAAATCGGCGGGATAGTTTTACGCAATAAATTGCGCAGGTATAATTTCGGCGGTTGATGGCCTTTCAAAATCGTGCGAATAATTGCCGGCGAGAGTGAAGTCAAGCGCAACAGCCGACCGATATGAGAGGCATCGGTATTTTCTGTGATAGCCAAATCGGCGATACTCATTTTCTTCTGATCCATCATTTTTTGATACTTAAACCCGAGACAAATTCCCTTAATCAGCTCATTATCAAAATGCGGTTCAACCTCTATATTTTCCGGCAGATGAATTTCCGTCCGACCTTTATGTTTTACAAACGGCATCGGCAAAATTGTCTGATGTCCGGTTGTTTTTTGCAACAGATGATCAGGAAGCAGGCTCAAACCTAAGTCCGTCCAGTTTATCTCCATGTTTTCGGCATTAACCGTCACACCAGTTATCATCAGGCGCATTAAAAGCAGTTGATGCCTTTCCGAAAGCTTATTAAATACCCGTTCCGGTGAGCGCAAAACTCTTAATAACTCCATTGATTTATTCGGCGCGACTTTCTCAAGCAGACCTTGAAAAACTTTCGGGTCCAAAAACAGTTGTGATACAATCTTTATCATACATTCGTCCATCGTAACCACCGGCACAGATCCGTTGGTGCATTTGTGATGTCCGTACATTTTTGCCACCGTTGAGGTGTAGTAATAACGCTTCATTCCATGCGCCTGGCTGGAAGTCGGTGTCATCAAAGAATGACAGCACCCGCAAGTTAAGAGACCGCGCATAATCCCGACTTCATTCTTATCATACATACATGTGCGTTGTTTCTTCGGCTTTTCAGCCACCACATTTTGTGCCGCCTTAAAAATCTCCTCGCTGACAATGGCTTCATGCTGTCCGTCATAAAGCACACCTTGATGTTTAATTTTGCCCATATAAATCGGGTTTTTAAGCATGCGGTCAATCGAGGCTCTGGCAAAGGTTTTCATGCCGGCTTCTTCCATCAGCTTGGATACGGCAAGCGGCGATTTATACTCCAGATATTTTTCAAACATAAACTTGATCGCTTTGGCTTCATCAGGCTTTATAACCAGCTTGCGTTTAATCGGCTCATAACCGTACGGCACGCAACCGCCCATCCAAATTCCTTTCTTCTTGGAAGCGGCAACTTTATCGCGGATACGTTCTCCGCTGATTTCACGCTCGAACTGAGCAAAGGACAACAGCATATTTAAGGTCAGGCGCCCCATGCTGTCGGCAGTGTTGAAGTTTTGTGTTACCGAGACAAACGAGCATTTATATTTATCAAAAATATCAACCATCTTGGCAAAGTCGGTCAGTGAACGGGTAAGTCGGTCAATTTTATAAACCACAATCATATTCACTTTGCCGGCTTCAACATCTTGCAACAACCGTTTAAGTGACGGCCGGTTCATATTTCCACCGCTAAAACCGCCATCGTCATAATGCTCTTTAATCAGCACCCAGCCTTGGTGCTTTTGGCTTTTAACATAGTTTTCTCCGGCCTCACGCTGAGCCTCTAGGGTATTAAACTCTTTTTCCAAGCCTTCATCCGTTGATTTTCTGGTATAAACCGCACACTTGATTTCTTCCATCGCTATACTCCGAAAAATGCCTGTCCCGAAATTTTGCGCCCGGTAATGGTTCTGGCCACCGCACCGAGCGATTTATATGTCTCACCGTCCATCATAAAACCGCCGTTGACAACGCGCACTTTATAAGTTGCACCTTTGTATTTTTTCACGAGCTCAATACCGGCAACCATTTTATGCTCGCTTAATTCCTTAATTTCCATATTCTCTAACATCCGGCGTGTTTTGTTATCTAGCCCGCCGAAGCGCATTTCCTGCAATTTGTTGGTAATGCGCCAGACAAAATATTCCTTGCGGGTAGAAGTTGTCGGTATGTTAAACAGAGCCTCGTAATATTCCTTCAGTTCAGGAAATGTGAGAGACTGGATTTTGCGCAAGTCCACATTTAAATCCACCTTAATCATCGGTTTCTCCTTTTGTGTCTTTTTCTTTGTTTTCTTCTATCAGCACCAGAACGGCACTAAATATTAAATTGATTAAATTATCCATTGGTCACCTCTTTGTTACTACCAATGCTTGGAATTTCGTTATTATCCAGTAAATTAGATACTTTTCCGCCATTTTCTTGCTCATCAAGCAAAATCATCACCGGAGTTGAGAGAAGTTCAATCAAAGTTTCAAAAGCATTGTCTGTATCCATTGTTTTTTCCTTTCAACAGACAACACTCCGCAAAATCAAAAAATCGTTCGGCATAATTTGAAAAATTTTTTATTGCTACAAAAACCGATGTTTTGAAACGCGAACAGTTGGGAATAAAAAGCCTTAGTTTTAAGCCGAATTTGGTCGGGTCTGTCCCGACCAAAAGTATCTATTTTGGTATCTTTTTTGGGAAATGGGGAAAAATAAAAAATAGATACGCGACCAGACCATCGCATAAAAGAGCTCATAAAGTAAATGCATAGAAAACCGGAAAGTGCCGGAAAATAAGGGATATAGAAGCAATATTTTAAGCTAAAATTGCACCCGAGAATTTAAAACAAAAAAACCTCTTCTTTGCGAAGAGGCTTTTATATGGTGGGTCCGGAGGGACTCGAACCCCCGACCAGACCGTTATGAGCGGCCAGCTCTAACCAACTGAGCTACAGACCCAATTTTAATGTGGATATTCTAAACAGTTTTTATAAAAATGCAACACCTTTATTCAAATAATTCTATTTCTGATAGAAAAAGCCATCTTTTAAACTTTAATACAGCTTTGTTCCAAAAAGAAAACTATGAGTTATCTAAAAAAGTTCTTAACTTTTTCGACCGACTCGGATGTTTTAGCTTTCTTAATGCTTTTGCTTCAATTTGACGAATTCGCTCTCGTGTAACTGAGAATTGTTGGCCAACTTCTTCCAAGGTATGATCGGAAGTCATTCCGATACCAAAACGCATACGTAAAACGCGCTCTTCTCTAGGTGTTAAAGTTGCAAGAACAGCTGAACAAGCTTGTCTTAAATTTGATTGAATGGCTGCGTCTAAAGGTTGAACAGTACTTTTATCTTCAATAAAATCACCTAAATGGCTATCCTCTTCATCTCCGACCGGCGTTTCCAAACTGATGGGTTCTTTCGCAATTTTCATTACTTTTCGAACTTTCTCTAAAGGCATATTTAATTTTGTCGCTAATTCTTCAGGCGTTGGTTCTTGTCCCGTTTCATGCAACATTTGACGACCTGTTCGAACTAATTTGTTGATTGTTTCAATCATATGAACAGGAATACGAATTGTTCTTGCCTGATCAGCAATTGAACGTGTAATCGCTTGTCTAATCCACCATGTGGCATAAGTTGAAAACTTATATCCGCGGCGATATTCAAATTTATCAACAGCTTTCATTAAACCAATATTTCCTTCTTGAATAAGATCAAGAAATTGAAGACCTCGGTTTGTGTACTTTTTAGCAATCGAAATAACTAAACGCAGGTTTGCTTCAATCATTTCTCTTTTGGCTCGATTTGTTTCTTGTTCGCCTTTCTTGACAGTATTTACAACTCGACGATACTCAACGATAGGCATTTGAGTTTCAGAGGCTAGACTGGAAATAGCACTTCTAATATCATCAACTTCATCAGCATATTTTTCTAAAAAGTTTTTCCAAGCTTTTCCTGAACGCTTAGCTGCAATTTTTCGCCAATCTGGGTGCATTTCTGTTTCGCGATAAAAATCTAAGAAATCTTCACGTTTAATTTTGGAGTTGGTGGCTAATCGCAAGAGTTTCCCTTCCAGCATCATTAAACGCTTATTAACATCGTTAATTTGTTCGATTAATTGTTCAATACGGGAAGGATTGAAATGAATTTGTTTTAATAATTCAATCATTTCTAGATGAATTTTTTGATACTTTTCTTCTGTATCTACAGGAATTTCTTTCCCTTTTAGCAAATAATCAATCCGAACATTTTGGAGCTTTTTAAGTTTAGCATATGTTTTTGTAATTTTTTCAAGCGTTTCAAGGATTTGAGGTAAAAGAGCTTCTTCCATCTGACGTAAGGAATAAGAACTTTCATCTTCGTCAAATTCCTCTTCTTCTACGGTTTCTTCTTCAGTCTCATCGTCAATAGTTTCTTCAGTATCTTCTTCTAAAATTTCATCATCGTCATTTTCTTCATCATCGAAGGGTTCATCTTCGAACACTTCTTCATCATCTTCATTCTCTTCATCTATTTGATTTTCTTCTAGTTGTTTTCTTGCAGCAGTAGGACTAGAGAGTGTATTTTCTTCTTTTTTTTCAATAGCTGTGAGAAGCGCTTTTTTAGAAGGATCTGCTTCATAAGTGGCTTCTAGGTCAATGATATCGCGTAATAACATATCACCGGTTAATAAAGCATTATGCCATCCCATTAAAGCCTTCATAGTCATAGCGCTTTCTGAGAGTCCACCCATCATAACATTCCAACCAGCCTCGATTCTTTTAGCAATAGCAATTTCGCCTTCTCGAGTTAGTAATTCGACGATACCCATTTCTCGTAAATACATACGAACAGGGTCATTTGTGCGACCGAGGGCCAATGCATCTTCTTCTGTTTCTTCTTCATCTGTCGGATCTTTTTCAACAATAGCGTCTTCCAGATCTTCTTTATCTGTAACGGTAATTTCATGACTGGATAGAATAGCCATTGCTTCTTCAATAGCTTCCGGGCCCATATCTGGTGGAATAGCATCACCAACTTCATCAACAGTGACAATTCCACGTTCTTTTGCTTTTTCAAGCAATTTTTCAAAAGCGGGACCTAAAGATTGTTCTGCAGTTACACCGTCATTATCTTCATCATAAGCGGTCATTAAATCATCTTCGTCTTCTGAGCTCATCGTGATGCCTTATACATAGTTATTACTCTTAAACGCCTTTCTATACACTTTTTTAGAAAAGATGTCAATGTTTTTAATATAAGAAGTAACTAAAAAAGAAGCAAGTTTCTTATAAAGAACCGACAAAAAAACAATTAAGATAAATAGTTCTGAGGTTTTTTTAAATAATTTCAAGCAATTTTTCTTTTTCCTGTTTAAGAGCTAAAATTTGTGTCCATAGTTCAGGAGTTGGATTTTCTTGAAATTCTTTCATTAAAGAGGTGATATCTTCTTCAATTGCAAATAGGTGTAAAGCTCTCATGCGTTTTTGTACATCAAGTTTTACTTCTTCAGGTGTCTTTTGAGCACGCTCCAATACTTCTAATTCAGTAGCCAGATAAATAAAAATATTTTTAGAATATTTGTGTTCTAAAATGTGATGGAGTTCTGATGCGGAAAGTTGAGGGTTTTGAGCCATTTCATCAGTTAATATTTCTAAAAGACGTTGAATTTTATGATCTGCCGTATTCAAAAAACTGAGTTGTTCAAGGAAGCAACCACAGATTTCAGGATAGGCAATGACGTAAGCTAAAAGCATTTTTGCTTCATTTAGATGAGGAGCTAAAATTGGTAAAGGCTCTGTCTTTACAGATATTCTTTCTGAAGCTTTTGTCTCTTTCCGGGGAGAGTAATATGTGTTGCGTGTAAATTTTTTTAATTCTGCTTTGAGTTCTTTTTCATAGTATCCTCTGACAGTGGCGTTTTGTATTTCTTTTGTGACTTCATTTACTTCTTTTTCTAGTAAAGCTAACTTCTCGGGTGTATTAAATTTTTTCCCTTCAATCAGACGATTCCATATAAACCAAGATAAAGGTTTGGCCGTTTTGAAAAGATTTAAGCAACCTTCTAGTCCATGAACTTTAGCAAAATCATCAGGATCCAATCCTTCCGGGAGCCAAACGAAGCGAAGAGAATGACCGGGAGTTAAGATAGGAAGAGCTCGATTGCAAGCTCGCTCTGCCGCTCGTCTTCCAGCATTGTCACCATCAAAGCAAATAATGGGTTCTGGAGCGACACGCCATAAAATTTGAATTTGCTCTGGTGTTAACGCTGTTCCCAAAGGAGCAACAGTATAGTTAATACCGATTTTGTGTAAAGCAATCACATCCATATATCCTTCTACGAGAACAACATTATTGTTCTTTCGGATGGCATCAATCGCTTGTGCATAAGCATATAGATTTTCTCCTTTATGAAACAAAGGAGTTTCTGGGGAATTTAAATATTTAGGCTCTCCGGCTCCCATAACGCGACCTCCGAAGCCAATGGGATGTCCTCTTTTATCCATAATCGTAAATAAGACACGATTACGAAAGTAATCAAAGTTATCGCCGAAGTGATCTTGTTTTTTGCAGACAAGTCCGAGCTCAATTAAATCTTTTTCATCACATCCTTCACGCAATAGATAAGAACGTAAGACATTTCCTCCCGGTGCATACCCCAGTCGAAAGCGTTTAATGTCTGTTATATCCAGTCCGCGAGAATGTAAATATTGTAAAGCTTCTTTACCAGCTGATCCAAGAAGTTGTGCTTCGTAAAATTGACAGGCTTTTTCCATAATGCTATATAGCGATGTTTGTTTTTGTGTATGCGCTATTTGTTCTGGGGTAACTTGAGGAACTTCCATCCCAACGGATTGAGCTAAGTATTCTACAGCATCTAAAAAACTCATTTTTTCTAAATTCATTAAAAAAGAAATAGCATCTCCATGTGCGCCACAACCGAAACAATGATAGAAGCCTTTTTCTTCAGATACGGTAAATGAAGGTGTTTTTTCTCGATGAAAAGGGCATAATCCTATATACTCATGCCCTTTGTGTTGTAGCTTTACTTTTCGACCTATAAGAGTCGTTAAAGAAACTTTCGTTCGTAAATCATCCAAAAAACGAGGAGGAAAAGCCATTTAAGCCAGTAATCCTTTAATCATTCCTGATGCTTTTCCAAAATCCATTTGTCCGGCATATTTGCTTTTCAATGCTCCCATCACTTTCCCCATATCTTTCATTGAAGATGCTCCCGTTTCTGTAATGACAGCGTGAATGGCGGCTTGCATTTCTGTATCATCCATTTGTTTAGGTAAAAAAGATGAAATGACATCAATTTCCGCTTGTTCTTTTTGAACGAGATCATCTCGATTACCTTGTTTATACATTTCAATGCTTTCGCGACGTTGCTTAATCATTCCTTGCAACATAGATAAGATTTCTTCTTCAGAAATACCGTCTGTTTTTCCTGAAGGACGAGCCGCGATATCTTTGTCTTTAAGCGCTGCTCCAATCATTCTTAAAACAGAAGTTTTAGCTTCATCTTTTGCTTTCATAGCAGTAATGAGTTCAGATTTAATTTGTTCACGTAGCATTTTTTTCTCCTTTAATAAATAATGGTTCAGCATAAAACATCTTTTTTCAAAATGCAAAAAGAAAATATTGTCTTTAAAAATCAGTAAATCATCTTTATAGCATGCGCTTTAAATATTGCCCTGTATAACTTTTTTCACATTGAGCCACTTCTTCGGGGGTTCCGGTGACAACAATATGTCCGCCTTTGTCTCCACCGTCCGGGCCTAGGTCTATAAGATAGTCTGCTGTTTTAATAACATCTAAATTATGTTCAATCACAACAACAGTATTTCCTTGTTCTACCAGTGCTTCCAAAACATCAAGCAATTTTTGAATATCTGCAAAATGTAATCCGGTTGTTGGTTCATCTAAGATATAAAGAGTTTTACCAGTTGCACGTTTAGATAACTCTTTTGCTAATTTGATACGTTGAGCTTCACCACCGGATAAAGTTGTTGCTGATTGGCCTAGCTGAATATATCCCAGTCCGACTTTTTTAAGTAATTCACATTTGTCTCGAATAGACGGAATGTTTTGGAAAAAGTCATACGCATCATCGACCGTCATTTCTAAAACATCTGCGATTGATTTTCCTTTATAGAGAATTTCCAATGTTTCTCGATTATAACGTTTTCCTTTACATTGATCGCAAGCGACATATACATCCGGTAAGAAATGCATTTCAATTTTTAACACACCATCTCCTTGACAAGCTTCACATCTTCCTCCTTTAACATTAAAGGAAAAACGACCGGCTTTATAGCCACGAGCTTGTGCTTCCGGTAAACCAGCAAACCATTCTCGAATAGGTGTAAACATGCCTGTATAAGTTGCTGGATTAGAACGAGGCGTGCGTCCGATAGGACTCTGATCAATGTCAATAATTTTATCAATATTACCAATTCCCGTGATGCGATCATATGGTCCTGGATTTTCTTTGGCATGATTTAAAATTTTTGCAATTCCTTTATAGAGCGTTTCAATGACCAAAGAGGATTTTCCTCCACCTGATACGCCTGTCACACAAGTGAAAGTTCCTAAAGGAATATCGACATCGATATTTTTGAGATTATGAGAACGAGCTCCTTTGATAGAGATTTTTTGTCCGTTTCCCTTGCGACGTGTTTTAGGGACTTTAATTTGCTTTTTCCCGGACAAATATTGTCCCGTAATGCTATTTTCGTTCGCAATAATTTCATTAGGCGTTCCTTTAGCAACGACATGACCTCCGTTAGAGCCGGCACCGGGTCCCATGTCTACGACATAATCTGCCATACGGATAGCGTCTTCATCATGTTCAACAACAATAACCGTATTCCCAAGGCTTTTTAAATGTTGAAGAGTTGATAGTAAGCGATCATTGTCTCTTTGATGAAGACCGATAGAAGGTTCATCAAGAACATATAAAACACCTGTTAGTCCAGATCCGATTTGAGAAGCTAATCGAATGCGTTGACTTTCTCCGCCGGATAATGTGCCAGACATCCGATCTAGAGAAAGATAGCCTAAACCAACATTGTTTAGAAAAGTAAGTCGTTCATTGATTTCTTTTAAAATTCGTGCTGCAATTTCATTATCTTTTTCTGATAATTTTTGATGTAAGTCAGAAAACCACATCAAAGCAGATTCAATGGATTGATGGGTTGCTTCCGAGATATTTTTTCCTGCTATTTTAATAGCTAACGCTTCTGGCTTCAAACGATCTCCATGACAAGCTTCACAGGGCGCATTATTTTGATATTTTGATATTTCTTCTCGCATCCATTCGGAATCTGTTTCCAAATAACGGCGCTCCATATTGGGAATGACTCCTTCATAACCACGGGCTTTCGGAGAACCATATAAAATCGCGTGTTGAATTTCTTTCGATAAATCTTGCCAAGGTTTGCGAACATCTATCCCAAAATGTCGAACCAATCCGTTTAATGCATACTCATACCACTGATACATTTCACCACTGGAAGATGTCCAAGGAGCAATAGCTCCTTTATTAAGAGGTTTTGTTTTATCTGGGACGACCAAATCAGGATCAATGTATAAACGAACGCCTAGTCCATCGCAAACAGGACAAGCTCCATGAGGGTTATTAAAAGAGAAAATACGAGGCTCAATTTCTTCGATGGTGAAACCGGAAACAGGGCAGGCGAATTTAGCGGATAAAGTTTTAATTTCTCCGGAAGTTAAATCTTCTACATAAACAAGGCCGTCGGATAAAGCCAAAGCAGATTCGACAGAAGCAGCTACGCGTGTTTCAATGCCGGGTTTAACAATTAAACGGTCAACTAAAATTTCGATGTTGTGCTTATTGTTTTTATTGAGTTCTGGTACTTCCTCAATGTTATAAAGAGTTCCGTCGACTTTTACACGACTAAACCCTTTTTTTTGCCAGTCTTTAAATTCTTTACGATATTCACCTTTACGGCTACGCACAACGGGAGCTAATAAATAAATTTTATTGCCTTCCGGTATAGCCATAATGCGGTCAACCATTTGAGAAACTGTTTGACTTTCAATAGGTAATCCTGTTGCAGGCGAGTAAGGAACACCGATTCGAGCCCATAACAATCGCATATAGTCGTAAATTTCTGTCACAGTTCCAACGGTGGAACGAGGATTATGAGATGTTGTTTTTTGTTCAATAGAAATAGCAGGAGATAAACCTTCAATTAAATCAACATCCGGTTTTTTCATCAAATCCAAGAATTGTCGAGCATAGGCTGATAAGCTCTCCACATATCGCCGCTGGCCTTCGGCATAAATTGTATCAAAAGCTAAAGAGGATTTTCCGGAACCAGATAATCCCGTAATAACGACAAGTTGATCGCGTGGAATATCAATATCCACATTCTGGAGGTTATGCTCACGCGCCCCTCGGATTTTAATAGCTGAATTCATGATTTATTTCCTTTGCTCATAATATACGCTTGAATGAGGAAAAAATCAATTAAAAAGGTGTTTGTTTTTTTACCTTTTTCTGATATAATCTTTCTCATGGAAGAAACAGAATTGATAAGACCCGCTAAGAAAGTTGACGCTGTCCCGTTAAGCGAGGCAGATAAGTATAATTTTCTGCCTTACATAGATCGTGAGGCAGATATTTTGCCTTCAGAGAGAAATAGCTGGAAGACGGATGATATGGCTAAGGCCTTTATGGCAGCTTTAGAACGAGGGGATGATGTTTCTAAGACAGATTGGACTGGTATTAACTTAAAAGGTGCTGATTTGTCCGGAAAAGATTTATCAGGTTTAAAGCTTTCAAAAGCAAATTTAACAGGAACAAAACTTATAAACGCTAATCTTAAAAATGCCGATTTGTCATATGCTTATATGGAAGGAACGGATTTCAGCGGAGCTGATTTGAAGGGTGTTCAATTTAAAGGTGTCTTTTTTAAAAATTGTTCCATCGATGATGCTGAAATTGATAAAGAAAGTTTGGCTTACTTACATTCGTTAGAATGGTTTATAGAACAATTGGAAGCAGGAAAAATCGATATTCGCTCTATTCCGCAAGATCAGTTGAATTATTTAGATTTGCGAACAATTGATTTAACAAATGTCGATACAAGTGAGGTCGATTTATCGGCTATTGCGTTAGACGGTGTAAATTTGTCAGGCGTTCGAGTTGATAAAAGGCATTTACAAAATATGGCTTTGTTTGAAAAACAAAAGCGCCAACAACAACGTATCGTTGATATGAATGAAAAAACACAGGAAATTTTAATGCAGAAAATTGCATTGGAAAGAGCTGACAAAATAAAACAATTTGCTAAAGAAGCGTTTTCGAAAAAGCAAACGACTTATCCTGCCGATATTTCAAAGCGTCCACCTAAAAAAGAGCCATTGCCTCCTAAAAAATTTTCAGAAAGTCAAGATACTCATAAATCGGAAGGGCGCGTTCACGAAACACAAACAGTCCTCACATCCGTGCGATTAGTCGATAGACAAAAAAAACGAGTTCGTGTTCAAAAAACTCATTTAAAGAAAAGGGCTTAAAGATGCGATTAGATCCTATTTATGAACAGCGTCGGAAAGCATATAAGTTTTTATTAAAGACAATTCCTTTGGCTTTTATCGGATTTTGGTTTTTTTTATGGCTTTTAATGCCGTTGGGTTATTGGATTGGTGAGGGAAATGATGCTCTGGCGCTTGATAAGGCTATTCGTTTTTGGAAAGCCAGTCTTTTAAATCCTTTACTGGTTTTTGATAGTTATTTTAAATGGATTCCTCTTTTCGTGACAAGTGAGCCAATTCATACAACTTGGTCATCTTTTATTCGTTGGCGCTTACCTTTATTGCCGACTTTGTTTTTAGTTATGTCCGTTGTATATCTGATTGTTAATAATCCGTATGATTATGCTCCCCAATATTTCGGATATGGTCGAGAAGCAAGACCTTCAGATTTGAAACGTATGGGGATTTATCCAGGGAAATACTTATATTTGGGAGACTTAAAAGGATATCCAATGCGTTTACCAGATACTCGTTCTGCTTTTTGTATCGGAGCTCCCTTATCCGGAAAAACAGTTGGTGTGGTTGTCCCTAATATTTTAACAGCAGACAATGCTTGTTTATTTATTCATGATCCTAAAGGGGAGCTTGCTAAAATGACGAGTGGTTATCGAGCAACAAAAGGACCAGTCTTTATTTTGGATTTCTCGTTAGCGGACAAGCCTGAAGAGGGAAAATATTATCCTTGCTGGAACCCTTTAAATGAAAATAATATGCCGCCTGTTCATAAAGGACGGGATAGCTATATTGATACTTTAATTGCTTTTTTAATTCCCGATGGGCCAGAAGGAACTGACCCGTATTGGGTAAAGGCCGGACGTTCTTGTTTGACAGGTTTAACACTTTACTTAACAAATAAAGTAGAGCAAGCCAAAGCAAATGATTACTTCGTTGCAAAGCTAGCAAAAGGTAAGTTAGATAAAGAAGATTTAGATGTTTTGGAAAGCTATTATAAAGGAATGCAGCAAACGGACGAAGTGATGCAAGCATTAGAAGCTCTTCATCAAAATAAACTGAATTCTGAAAATTATGTTCCAATTGGAACATGGGATCCTTTGCCTCATAATTGGGTGGGTCGAGAAGCTTCTTTTGGGATGCTATTAGATTTATTAAATAACTGGATGTTTAGCCAAACTAAAATTTTGCGAGCCAAAAGAGATATGGGCGATATGATGGCAATGAGCTTAGATGTTTGGCAGATTATTTTAGATACCATAGTCAATGAAACTTTTTTATATGGCTATGGGCGTCGAGCTTTATTAGAGCTAAACCAAGTATTATCTTTACCAGACAAACAAAGAGCCTCTGTTCTTTCTATGGCTCAAACAGGTATAGAATTATTTAAAAACAGTGCTATTCGTGACAGAACTTCTTCAAATGATTTTACTTATAAAGACTTGCGAGGAATAAAAGATCCGGAAACGGGTGAGTATCGTCCAGTGACATTTTATGTCAACAATGAAGGAGGAGCGGTTTGCACATTATTTATTAATATGGTGTGTGGTTCTCTGATGGATAAAGGACCTAATGAAGGAGATATGGGGCCTTTTGCTGTTGAGTTTATTTTGGATGATTTTGCGCGTATGCCAAAGTTACAGTCTATTGCAGATGGTATTACATTTGGACGTTCTAAACAAAACATATTTTTGGTTGTTGTGCAAGACTGGCATCAAATTTCGGCTAAGTATGGAGAAAATGTAACAGATATTATATTAAGTTCGGTGGCGGCGAAGATCATTAAGCGTCAGAATAATCCTGAAACACGAAATAAAATGATGGCAGGTATTATGCCTTTGACACGTCGTGTGGAAGGGTCTCATGGCGGAGAAGTTGGGTTCGGTCCGAAGGTGAATCCTTTTATTGACAAAGGTGGTTTTAAGAAAATAAAAGATAGTGTTATCGGAGGAACTGGTGTTTTAAATATGAAAATAGAAAAACAACTTGTATTGGTTAGTGGTTTTTATCATTTGCCAATTCAAGCTCAAACGCCTCTTTTTTATAAAAATAAAGAATTAAGCATTAAATCAAAAATCCCGCCTGCTTCTGCTGTTCCTGCATTTTTAAAAGCTCAGAAAGAAAAAGAGGGACAACGTCATGCGTTGGATATTCAGCTGGATGCTTTAAAGGTTGAAGGTTAAATGCCTTAAGCCTTTCATCTTATGATATCTCATTATGAGCTGATTTATGCATCCTTACAGTCATATTTATACTGATATTTGTTATAAACAGCAATTTGTCCTGCTTTACAACATTTGACGGGATATGAGGATGTCTCGCTGTAGGCAGGAACCGTTCCATCAAGACAACAACCATCATTCATCGCCGCTTTGACACCAGGCGGACAACAAAATGCAAGAGAAGAGCGGCCTTCTACCACAGCAGCTGGTTTTTCAGCAGTACAACATTCTCCAAGCGAGCCTTGATGAGCATATGCAGTAGAACCTTCTGGGCAACAATGGTGAACTTCTCCTCCCCAGCCAGCGACAGGAACTGGTGCACCATTGCAACATTGTTCATTAGAGCCATCCCAAAAGGCTTTTTCTCCTTTAGAGCAACATTTAAAGAAACCAGAGCGTCCTGCTACTTCAGATGCATCTCCATCACAACACCAAGAAAGAGTAGATGTTTCAGGATTGGAAGGCGTGGAGGTGGTATATGGCGTTTGTCCAGGAGGACAACACGATTTTAAATAAGGGTTTCCGAGAACGGTACTTATAACATTTGGTGTTTCACAACATTGATAATTATTGGTTTCTAAAGCCTTAAAAATGTCTCCTCTGCAACATTGACCAGAAGAGCCGTTCCAAAAAGCTACTTCGTCAGTTTTACAAATCATATAGGCTTGTCGCTGAATGAGACGAGCTTCAGTAGAACATGTTAAAAAACTTACAATGAGACAGGTTGATAAAAAAAATATTTTTTTAGATAAACGCATACTTACCTCCTTTTCAAAGGATAGTAGAGCACTAGAAAAGAAGCAATATTACTTAATTGTGAAAGTAGAGTTTCTTTTTCTGGAAAATATCAATAAATTATTTTTTTTAAAAAAACTGAAATAGGTATAAATAGATTTTTTCTTTTTTATTTGCTTGTGAATTAATTTATTATGCACAATAGAATAATACATGAGTATAAGATTTTTATTTGAATTTAATGAAAAAAAGTTGACAATTCTTTAGAAAAAGGATATTTCTAAACCCATTGACTGAAAAAGCCCGGATGGCGGAATTGGTAGACGCGCTCGTTTCAGGTGCGAGTGTTGCAAGACATGGAGGTTCGAGTCCTCTTCCGGGCACCATACAGAAAAGGATTTTATAATATGGGAGAGATTTTCTTTTTCCAGGGAGACCTTCCGGATACAGTTTCATTTCAGACTTCTATCGCAGTTGATACAGAAACTATGGGATTAAACCTTCATCGGGATCGATTGTGCCTTGTCCAAATCGGAGATGGTAAAGGGAATGCTTATCTGACGCAAATTGTTAAAGGAATTGAGCCTAAAAATCTGAAAAAAGTTTTGACAGATAAAAAGCTTTTGAAAATTTTTCATTATGCTCGATTTGATGTAGCAGTTCTGAAACAAAACTTGGGAATTGATTGTGCTCCGATTTATTGTACAAAAATTGCACATAAGTTAGTTCGTCCGTCTGCACCCTCACATAGTTTAAAAACTCTATGTCAAGAGTTGTTGGGCATAGAATTGTCAAAAGAACAACAACTTTCTGATTGGGGTGCTCCAAGTTTAACAGAGGAGCAAAAAAAATATGCAGCCGGGGATGTTTTATATTTGCATGCATTAAAAGAAAAATTAGAGAAGCTTTTAGAACGAGAAGGTCGAAGTCAATTAGCACAAGCTTGCTTTGATTTTATGTTAACCCGAGCAGAGTTAGATCTTTTAGATTTTACACAGCCAGATATATTCGAACATTAAACAGAGGAAAAAATGAATAGACAAGAAATTATAGCCCAAGGGCGGCACGTTTTAGATATGGAAGCTGATGCAATTAAATCATTATCTCAATCATTGGGAGAAGCTTTTTGCGATGCGATTGATATGATGTTACAGACAAAAGGTCGAATTATCGTTACGGGTATGGGTAAGTCTGGACATATTGGTAAGAAGATTGCAGCAACACTTGCATCTGTAGGAACGCCGGCTTTTTTCGTTCACCCTGCAGAAGCGAGTCATGGTGATTTAGGCATGTTGACAACTGATGACACAATTTTAGCTTTGTCTAATTCAGGAGAATCAAAAGAGCTAGCAGACATTATCGCATTTGCTCATCGCTTTGGTATTAAAATGATTTGCATGGTAGGAAATGCTAATAGCACTTTAGCAAAAGCTTCTGATATTATTTTGTGTTATCCTCCTTTTGAGGAAGCTTGTTCTTTTGGTATGGCTCCGACCACATCTACAACTTTGTCGTTAGCCTTGGGAGATGCTCTTGCCATGACACTTTTAGAGCTTAAAGGGTTTACAAAGGAGCTGTATCGAGATAGACATCCTGGGGGAAAGCTTGGAGCTATGTTGTTAAAAGTAAAAGAGCTTATGGCAACCGGAACGGATATGCCGATTGTTCCGAAGGGGACAACAATGACACAAGCACTGATTGAAATGACAGGGAAAAGTCTTGGTTGTGTTGGTGTAATCGATACAGATGGTCGATTGATTGGGATGATTACAGATGGAGATTTGCGTCGTCATATGAGCCCGTCTCTTTTATCTTTAACAGTAGACGAAGTTATGACAAAGTCCCCAAAAACAATTAACGGAGAAATGTTGGCAGCGGAAGCTGTTCGTTTTATGAATGAGAATAAGATTACGAATGTCTTTGCCGTTGATTCAGAAGGCAAGCCAGAAGGTCTCTTACATATTCATCAATGTATGCAGGCGGGAGTTGTATAGGTGAGAACAGCAAGTCGTTCTATTCGTAATCATCGTCGTTTTATACGTTTTTTACGTTTTTTGTTTCCTTTTGTCGCATTCATTATTGCGGCGTGTTTATTATTGTGGCCGCAATTAGTAAAGCAAAAGAGTTTTATCGATTCATTATTAAAAATTTCTCCTCTTCATTTTTCGACAAAAGCGAATATTGATATGACAAAAGTACAATTTTTCTCCGAAGATGAGAAAGGTCAACCATTTACAATTGTATCAGAAAAAGTTTTAGAAACAGATCCAACACAGCAACTGGTTCGAATGGACAATCCAAAAGGGGAGATGACTTTAAATTCTGGAGTAAAAATTTTTACCTCTTCGCCTTTTGGGCTTTTTTATCAAGGAACTGAGGTTCTTGTTTTTGAAGATAAGGTTAAAATTACGACTGATAATGGATATGAGGGTGATTTATCTAATGTCACTTTATATCATAAAGAAAAGTCTGCCCAAAGTTCAGAAAAAATCACTGTAACTGGTCCTAAAGGCTCTCTGGATGCAGAGGGCTTTAAGATGTGGGATAACGGAGATAAAATTGATTTTTATGGAAATTCAAAATTAATTGTCAAACAGACAGAAGAAAGTGACACAATTATTGTTACTAGTCAAAACGGGATGGAAGTTCGTCAAACAGATAAGACGTTGACGGCAAAAGGAAATGCAGTCTTGACCCGTGCAGATAATCAGCTATATGCAGATCGAATAACAGGGTATTATACAGAAATACAGCCTAAGAAATATGAACTTGTTTCTATGAAAGCAGTCGGACATGTAAAAATTGTGACTCCAACGGAAACGATTACAGGAAATGATGCTTTTTATGATATGAACACAGAAAAGGCTTTTATTACCGGAGATGTTCATGTCCAGCGTTCCGAAGGTAAAATGAACGGAGATAGAGCTATTATAGATATGAAAAAAGGCGTTAGTCAGTTGGAACAGGATAAAGCTCTTCCAAATGCGACAGGTCGCGTACAAGGAGTTTTGTTGCCAGCACGGTTAAAAAAAGATAAGATGAATTAAAAGGAAAAGTTTGGATATCAGTCATGGAAATAAAAAAAGAACGCGGTTTAATTGCAAAAAACATTGGGAAATCTTATAAGAACAGAACAGTTTTGCGAGATATTTCACTTTCTGTTCATCAAGGAGAGGCTGTTGGTCTTTTAGGCCCTAACGGAGCAGGGAAAACAACGTGCTTTTACTGTATTACAGGTTTGATTAGACCCAATTTTGGTCAGATTTTATTAAATGGTATTGATATTACGTCTTTGCCGATGTATCAGCGTTCTCGGCTTGGGATAGGTTATTTACCTCAGGAGTCTTCAATTTTTAGAGGATTAACAGTAGAACAAAATATTATGGCTGTTTTAGAGGTCGTTGAGGATGATGCAACGGCTCGTGAAGCTCGTTTAGATGCCTTATTGGGTGAATTTTCTATCTCTCATTTGCGTCAAGCACCATCTAAAGCTTTGTCTGGAGGGGAACGTCGCCGATTAGAAATTGCACGGGCTTTAGCTTCTAATCCATCTTTTATTCTTTTAGATGAACCTCTTGCCGGTATTGATCCTATTGCAGTGGCAGAAATTCGTGATTTAGTGGCTCATTTAAAAAACAGGGGATTGGGTGTTTTAATTACAGATCATAATGTTCGAGAAACTTTAGGCATTATAGATCGTGCATATATTTTGAGTGACGGTATTATGTTAAAAGAAGGTGTACCTGATGAAATTGTCGCAGATGAGCGAGTTCGGAAAATTTATTTAGGCGAAAGCTTTTCCATTTAGGTTATTGTTTTATTTGTTTTCTTGATAAAATCTTCTTGTATTTATTTTAAAATTCGATTATTTTGAAGGAAAGGAAAGGACTTCAAATGAATATATTTACCGCTTTAAAAAGTGACATTCAGCAAACTATTCAAAAGTTAGCAGAAGATAAAAAAATCAATCATATGCCGGATTTGTCTCGGATGACGACAGAGCCTCCTCGTGATTCTGCTCATGGAGATGTTGCTTCAAACGTAGCAATGGTAGTGGCGGGACAGCTTCAGATGAAACCCAGAGATTTTGCTTCATTATTGGCAGAAGAGTTGCAGAAATTGCCATCCGTTGAAACAGTTGAAGTCGCCGGTCCCGGATTTATCAATCTTAAATTATCTAACTCTTTTTGGTATCAACAATTACGGACAGTTCTTTTAGAAAAGGAACATTATGGTGATTCTGATATGGGAAGAGGCGAAAAAGTTAATGTAGAGTTTGTCTCTGTTAACCCAACGGGTCCAATGCATGTTGGTCATTCGCGTGGTGCTATTTTTGGAGATGCTTTGGCTGGATTGTTACAAAAAGCAGGTTTTGATGTTACTCGAGAATATTATATGAATGATGCCGGCGCACAAGTTGATAAGTTGGCTCGTTCAGCTTATTTGCGTTATCGAGAAGCAATGGGTGAAGATATTGGTGAAATACCTGAGGGATATTATCCGGGAGATTATTTAAAGCCTGTCGGTGCTTATATTGCTGAAAAAGACGGCGATAAATGGATGAATGTGGAAGAAAAAGACTGCCATGATTATTTTCGAGATATCGCTGTTCAAAAAATGATGGAACTGATTAAAGCTGATTTGGATTTATTAGGGATTCATTTTGATGTTTTTTCTTCTGAACGAGCGATTAAAGAGTCCGGAGGTATTGAAAAGGCCTTGAATATTCTTAGAAGTCGTCATTTAATATATAAAGGAATATTAGAAAAACCTAAAAGTGCTAAAGCTCCGGAAGATTGGGAGCCTCAGGAAATGACGATATTTAAATCAACGGAATTCGGAGATGAAGCTGATCGTCCGTTAATGCGTTCGGATGGAACTTATACCTATTTTACACCAGACATTGCGTATCAATATGATAAGTTTTCCAGAGGATTTAAAAAACTGATTATGGTTTTAGGTGCTGATCATGCCGGTTATGTGACACGTTTGAAGTCAGCAGTAAAAGCCGTGACAAATGGTGAGGCCGATTTAGATATTAAACTCGTTCAAATGGTTAATTTTACGCAAAATGGTCAACCGCTGAAGATGTCAAAAAGGGCTGGAACTTTTGTGAGCTTTGCCGATCTTTTAAATCAAATTGGTAAAGATGTTGCTCGTTTTTTCATGCTTACGCGCAAAAATGACAGCCAGTTGGATTTTGATTTCGTTAAAGTTAAAGAGCAATCAAAAGATAATCCTGTCTTTTATGTTCAATATGCTCATGCTCGTGCCCATTCTGTCTTTCGGCATGCTGCTGAAATGTTTGGAGCAGATATTTTGGAAGGACTGGAAAAAGCAGATATGACATTATTAACAGATGAAACTGAAATAGCTCTTATTCGGACATTGTCAGCTTTTCCAAGACAAGTGGAATTGGCTGCAGAAGCCAATGAGCCGCATCGGATAGCTTATTATTTATATGATTTGGCTTCTGCTTTTCATGCGTTGTGGAATAAAGGACGAGATGATGTTCAAATGCGTTTTTTAGATGAGAAAAACAAAGAATTATCTCGTTCTCGTTTAGCTTTAATTATGGCTGTGACTTATGTTATTGCAGCCGGTTTATCTATTTTTGGTGTGATCCCGGCAAAGGAGATGTAAAATGAAGTTATTTGATGATGAAGAAAAAAAAGAACCTCTTTCATCTTTAGAAGAAGAAAATGATGATGAGTTTTCTCAGACCCCGTATGATTTTAGGGCAGAGTATAAAGAAAGAATAACAGGATCACTTCCTGAGACAGAAGAAGCAGATAAAGCTTTCATGTCTCTTCGTTTTCATGCAATCGGTATCGGAATTTTAATTGGTGTTCTGATTGCTATTTTAGCAAGTGCTTTCTTCTTTGGCGGCAAAGATGATGAAGAAACGGCTCCTGTGACAATTACGGGAAATGCTGAACCGATTAAAGAACGCCCGGCAGAACCTGGCGGAATGGAAATACCGGATCAAGATAAGCTTGTTTATAAAAGGATGCGAACAGATGATATGGATACAAAAGTTGAAAGATTGTTTCCTGAAACTGAACAACCTTTGGCTCCAGTTGTAGAGGAAAAACCAAAACCAGTTGAAATCCCAACCAAAGAAGGTCAAATCTTGGGAGCGCCAACTTTTGTTCCAGAAAGTTCAGATCAGATGGAGTTAGAAGTTTTGTCTTTAAAAGAAAAGTCAATGCAAGTCTCTGTTCCTGCAGTTAAGCCTCAGCCAGTTGAACAAAAAGCTCCAGTTGCTCCGATTCCCGTGGCTAAAAAAGTTTCAGTTGATACAACTTCTGTGAAAACAGCTCAAACCAATGTTTCTGGATTGTCTCAGAATGCTTGGCATGTTCAACTGATCTCTTTGCCTTCTAAAAATGGTGCAGAGAAAGCTTGGCCAAAAATTTTAAAAGCTCATTCAGCTTTGTTGTCTGGTTTACCTCATGATGTCGTGGAAGCTCAAATTCCAGGTAAGGGAACTTTCTATCGTCTGAGAGTCGGTAATTTCAAAGATAGAAATGATGCAAAGGCTTTATGTGATAAATTAAAAGCTCGTAAGCAAGATTGTAGCTTGACAAAATAAGGAAGTTTTATGAAAGAAATTAAGTCTGTTATCTTTGGGGTTAGAGGATTAACGCTTTCTCCAGAGGAAGCAGACTTTTTTCATTCAGTTAATCCGTTGGGGTTTATTATTTTTGATCGAAATGTTAAGGATCCAGAGCAGTTAAAGAGCTTAACGACAGATTTAAGAGCTTGTGTAGAGCGAGAGAATGTTCCTATTTTGGTTGATCAAGAAGGAGGAAGAGTTCAGAGATTATGGCCGCCTTATTGGGAAGGGTTGCCATTCGCACAAACTTACGGGGATTGGTATCTTCAATCTCCAGAAAAAGGAATAGAAGGCGTTCGTATTCATGCTCAAAAGCTATCTAAAATGCTTTTGAATGTAGGTATAAATGTTGATTGTTGGCCTTGCTTAGATGTTTCTAGTCCTAATGTCCATGATGTTATGAGGAAACGCTTATTCGGGAATGAACCAAAAATAGTTTCTGTATTAGCAAAAGAGGCTGTTCAGGAAATGTTGTCTCAAGGTTTAATGCCGGTCATTAAACATTTGCCTGGATATGGTCGGGCAACAACGGACCCTCATCATTATTTGCCTATTGTTAAAGCTAATTTGAAAGAATTGGAAAAAGACTTTTATCCTTTCCAACAAATTCAACAACCTGTTTGGGGGATGACGGCTCATGTATTATATGAAGCGTTAGATACAGAGTTGCCGGCAACTCTTTCTCCAACAGTCCTTCGTTTTATTCGTGAGAAAATAGGTTTTCAGGGATTTTTAATTAGTGATGATATTACAATGGGAGCTCTTAAAGGGAATATTGTTGATAATACAATTGCTTCTGTTCAAGCAGGATGTGATGCAGTATTGCATTGTAGCGGTATCTTGGACGAAATGAAAAAAATTGCAGAGAGTATACCATATCTTTCAGAAGAAGCTTTGACGCGATTGCAGAAGGGGCAGGCTTTGTTACATGTTTGATTTGATGAACTTTTCTATGTTTATTATTCCGCTTTTCTTAGCAATCGTTTTGCATGAATTGGCACATGGTTGGGTTGCTTTGAAATTAGGAGATCATACGGCGCAAAAAGAAGGACGTTTAACACTTAATCCGCTGCATCATATTGATCCCATAGGAAGTATTTTTATACCGGCGATTTTATTTTTATCTCATTCTCCTTTTATGTTCGGATGGGCTAAGCCTGTTCCTGTTCGTTTTGAAGCTTTGAGGGATCCTAAAAGAGATATGGGTTTGGTCGCTCTTGCTGGTCCGTTAATGAACTTTTTATTAGCCGTCGGAGCTATTTTCGTTTTAGCTTTTTTTGAAAAATATTTGCCGGCGAAAGGTTTGCTTGGATGGGTGAGAGGAAATTTTGAGGCTCTTTTTGTCATCTCCATTTCATTGTGTGCATTTAATCTATTTCCAATGCTTCCTTTAGACGGCGGTCGTATTATTGCCTCTGTTTTGCCCGATAAGTGGGCTCGAGAATATGCAAAGACAGAACAATATGGATTTTTATTATTTTTGTTTTTATTAATAGGTTTGCCTTATTTAGGGCGAATTTTACATCTAAATCTAGACATTATAGGGCATTATATGCTATGGATGAGAACAGGGTTATTACGCATTATAAGTTGGTTGATCTAAAAAGGAGGTTAAAATGATTGGTCACACAGAGCTTTTATTGATCTTACTGGTTGTGTTAATTATTTTTGGAGGGGCTCAAGTTCCTAAATTAGCACGTTCTTTAGGTTCGAGTGTTAACTCTTTTAAGAAAGGACTGAAAGAGGGAGAAGAAGAACCTGTAAAACCTGTTTCTGTATATGAGAAGTTAGAGAAAGTTTCAGCTGAGCCAGTTGTTGCTAAGTCTACGGTGAAAAAATCAGTAGCTAAGAAGAAAGCAACAAAGAAAACAACAGCTCGTAAGACTTCGACAAAAACAGCGGTTAAGAAAGCGACAACAAAAAAAACAGCTTCAGCTAAAGGTTCAACTAAAAAGAAGGCCTAAGTGTTCGGAATTGGTTTTTGGGAGCTAATCGTTATTGCTGGTGTGGCTTTGCTGGTTATTGGTCCAAAGCAAGCAGCCGGTTTTATGCATACACTTGGTCAATTCGCAGGTAATGCGTCATCTTACTGGCGCCGTCTGAAACAGGAGATAGAAGACATTGGGAAAGAAGAAGATAAATGAAGCCGATACTTTAGGGGCTCATTTTAATGAACTTCGGTGGCGGTTATTAATTTGGGCGGTTTCGTTTGTCATTTTAAGTTTCCTAGCTTCTTATTTTAAAGAAGAGTTGTTGGATGTTTTAATGCGACCTCTTGCTGTTGCAATGAAGCAGACAGATAGCACCCATCGCTTGATTTATACAGGCGTAGCTGAAGGCTTCATGACGGTTTTTAAAGTTTCTTTGTTCGCTGGTTTTTTCTTATCTATACCTGTTCTCGCTTATGAGGTTTTTGCTTTTGTATGTCCGGGACTTTTTCCTCATGAAAAACGAGCCTTTATGATTTTTGTTTTTGTTGCTCCGATTTTGTTTTTAATTGGTGCTCTTTTTGCTTATTGGGTTGTATTACCTATGGCGTATTTGTTTTTTTTGGGTTTTCAAATGCCCAATACAATGCTACCGATACAATTAGAAGCTAAAATGTCAGAATATTTGTCTTTGACCACAGGGCTTTTAACGGCTTTCGGTATGGCTTTCGAGCTGCCATTAATTTTAATCCTTCTTGGAAAAGTCGGTATTCTGACGGCTCAATCTTTAATTAAATTTAGACGTTTCGCTATTGTTTTAATTTTTATTGTTGCCGCTATTTTAACGCCGCCTGATGTTGTTAGTCAGCTCTGTTTAGCCTTGCCGCTTTTAGCATTATATGAGGTAACCATCTTTTTTATGCCCTCTAAAAGCTAATGATTTTGACTTTTCTTTTCTAGAATAAGATATATATTTGCTCCTAGAATGAGAAGACCTCCAAGGATGATATTTAATGTTAAGGGGCTTTTAAAAAATAAGACATCTAAAATAACAGCCGTAACGGGTTCTAGCAATAAAACCATTCCAATTGTGACCGCGGAAATAGAAACGCTGGCTTTATATAAAAGCAAGTTAGGTAGTGTAAAAATAATCATACTGTAAAAGATAAAAGCATCGCATAATAAGGGTGGCAAATCAAAACTGAGTATACGAAGCGTTAGATTTTGATATGTTAATTCTGCAAGGGAAAATAAAAAAAGGATAGGTAAAATAGAGAAAATGTTAGTAGCTAGAAAAGTTCCATAAATTGAAATACCTTGTAGTCTTAAATGGCGGGTTATGAAAACCCATAAAGAAAGGCCTAAGCCTCCTAAAAAAGAAGAGATAATACCTAGTGTGGAGAATTGCTTATCATTGAATGGATTAACTAAAATAATCATACCAATTAACATAATAGCAACTAAAATCCAGTCTATTTTGGATTGCTTTTTATGAAAATAAAAATGTTCAATTAAAATTGTCCACAAAGGTTGTAAGTAAAGAATTAAAACGATAAGAGAAACCGGAATATTTAGAATAATTGGCATGAATTCACCTAAGTTAATCATAAGCATTGAAAGCATGAAAAGAAGAGTGATTTTTAGAGGAATTTTAAAAAATCTTTTAAAATCACGTCGAGCAGGATATAATATTACCAACAAAGATAAAATTTCAGGATAGAGCATTACTTCAAATAAAGAAGCTCCCATATTCATCAGAATTTTTCCACCGAATACGATACCTCCAAACAAAATGCCTGATAAGATAAGATACAAATATGCCATTTTCTCCCCCCTTCTATATGGGAGAGGCAATGAATGAATTCAAGTTCCTATGTATTTTGAAATTGTAATAAAAGATCGTCAGGAATTGAAAGATTTCCTTTCCCTATTCCTAATTGTACGTCTGGATGTGGAGCACCATGAAAATCAGAGCCTCCAGAAATTAAAAGATGAAGTGTATGAGCTATTTCTAAATATTGTTTTGTTTGTTCTATCGTATGATCAGAATGATAGACCTCAATTCCCATTAATCCTTTTGATTGTAAATCTTTTATGAGCTCAAATAAATCATTTCCTTTGTAATTTATGTGACAAGGATGGGCTAAAATTGGAAAAGCTCCATTTTCTCGAATAAAGGTAATAGTTTCTTCGACAGAAGGATCATTTTTTTTGACATAGATAGGACATCCATCTCCCATATATTTGTCAAAAGCTTCACGAAAAGAAGAGATAAATCCTTTTTTTAATAAAGCTTCAGCAAAATGAGGTTTGCCAATTAAACGGCGTTGTTGACCTTTCTCATCTAGAGCAACATCTTCCCAAGAAAGAGGAATTCCTATTTGATTAAATAATTCAAGCCTTTTATGGTTGGCTTCATTACGAATGGCTAATAATTCTTTTTCTCGTTGCTGAAAGGGGATTAAATTTGGAATAAATAAAGCTAGAATTTCAATATTAGCTGGATGGTTAACTCCGAGTTCAACTCCGGAGATAGCTTGTAAATTGGGATAAAATTGAGCTGCTCTTAAAAAATGTGGAATACCCGATACAACATCATGGTCTGTTAATGCAATTGCTTTTAAGTTTATTTCATGAGCTTTTTGAATCAGCTGTTCCGGAGAAAAGGAACCATCAGACGCTGTTGAATGCGTATGTAAATCAATCATGAAGCTTCCTTTTGACTTAACTCTTCCAGCTTCAGATCAAGAAATGCTTGAGCGGTCCGCTGTAGATTCATTAAAAGAAGAGGATCATTTACATCTTTGCCTGCTTGGAAAAACACACGATCTAATAAGTTTCTTTTTTGCAAAAGTTGAAAAGAAACTAACCAATGTATCTCAAAAATCCAAGAAAGAGAACCGATCAAGAAATCTTCAAAACCTTTTGCAAAACGATAATCGGCTATTTCGTTATTTTTAAAATTTTGTAAAATCTCTTTAGAAATTTCTTTGGTCGGAGGATACTTGACTAAATTGATGTGGTTAACCATGCTCGGGTTATCAGCATAAAGTTGCCAATTTGCAATTTTGTCAGCATCTTGTATTACTTCAAAAATTTGTCGACAATCTGTTTGTTGCTCAGCTGAGAGACGGCGAAATAATATATCTGTCTCCAGGTCTTGTGTCCTATGCCCATGGTGTTGGATAGCTAGTAGCATTGCCTCATCCGTTAATCCTTCTTCCCTTAATATATCCGCAGAATATTTACCATGATCATGTTTCGAGGCAGGATTTTGAGCTAACAACGGAATTTCTCGAAAACGTCCAATATCATGCATTAAGGCGCCAAATAAAAGCCGTTCGGCCTGTTCATTTGAAAAAGGAACTTTACGCATAGATAAAAGCTCTTGTGCTACGGCTAGAACATCCATTGTATGTTTTACTTTTTCCTGAACAAAAGCTTCACACCATGTATAATATTTAATTTGATTAGATGCTTCTTTTATCTTTTTATTTAAAAGGTCCAGAGCACTGGTTAAGTTTTCTTCAATCATGGTTTCTCCTTTTTGTGAGCTATCTTAATAAGTCGATAATTAAGCGTCAATTGTTTATTATAAACAAAAACATTGACATAAAATGTTGGAATCGTATATACTTAACTTTTCGGCAAAGGAGTTTAGAAATGAAAATAGATGAAATCAACAGAAAAATTGCTTATGATGGAACCATTTTAGGTAAGGCTCGTAATCTGGCAGAAAAGTATTATGATGAGAAAACTTTAAAACAGTTAGATGAGCTAGCCGATAGTGTCCAAGAAAATTTGGCTTTTAATCCACCAAAACTATTGTTGGATGAGTGGAAAGAAAAAGGTCTTAAAGCCGATGAAGAAAAAATGAAAATTCAAAATGAAATGGCTCAAACAGCTGCGGCCGTTTCTTATTTACATAATATTGATCTGTCCATTCATGATTTAATGAAGATTTCTCCAAAGGTCGCACGGACGGTTAGACAATATCAGCAAAAACATTCTTCTCTTGAGGCGGATACTGTCCGCATTGAGGTCAATAAAAGACAACAATTACAGGCGGCATTGTTGCAACAAAAGGTTTTACAAAGATAATAAAAAAGCTCTCGGAAGAGAGCTTTTTTTATAATTTACATAAATAGTTGTTTTAAATAATCAGCTAATTTAGAAACTTCAATGCGCTCCTGTTTCATGGTGTCTCTATCACGTAAAGTCACAGTTGCTGGTTGTTGTTCAATTGATTCAAAATCAACAGTAATGCAAACAGGCGTTCCGATTTCGTCATGACGGCGATATGCTTTACCGATATTTCCACTGTCTTCAAACATAATGCGTCCAATTCCTGTTTTTAATAAGTCTTGTTTGATCTGATGTGCGAGTTCAACAATTTGCGGATGATTCCGTTTTAATGGAATAACAGCCACTTTTACAGGGGCTAAGTGTTTTTTTAATTTTAAAACGGTTCGTGTTTCTCCATTCGGTAATGTTTCTTCAGTATAAGCCTCTGTTAAAACAGCTAACACACCGCGATCTACACCAGCAGATGGTTCAATAACAAAAGGAACAAACCATTTTTTTTCTTGGTCATCATAAACAGCTAATTTTGCTTCACTGTCTTTGTTTTCGTGAACATGAGAAGTTAAGTTAAGTTCATTCTGATAGCGTGTATGATTGCCTAAATCATAGTCTGTTCTATTGGCAATTCCCTCTAATTCTTCAATTCCATGAGGAAATTTAAACTCAATATCATATGTCGCTTTTGAATAGTGGGCTAAATCTTCTTTGGCAATTTTATGAATATGAATATTTTCAGGCTTTAAACCTTGTTCTTCCCACCACTTAACGCGTGCTTCTTTCCATTTTTCATGCCACTCTTCATCTGTTCCTGGTTTAACAAAAAACTCTAACTCCATTTGTTCCATTTCCCGAACACGGAAAACGAAATTACGAGGGGTAATTTCATTACGGAAAGACTTTCCGATTTGAGCAATTCCAAAAGGAACTTTACGAGCGGTAGAATCAACGACATTTTTGAATTGTGTAAAAATAGCTTGAGCCGTTTCTGGACGTAAATAAGCGTAATTTGAACCATCATCAATTGGACCAACCGTTGTTTTAAACATCAAGTTAAATGGGCGAGGCTCTGTTAAATCTGTTGAGCCACAATTAGGGCATTTACCATCTTTAATATGATCAGCTCTCATTCTGGCTTTGCATTTTCTACAGTCACAAAGAGGATCTGTAAAAGTTGCTTCGTGACCACTGTATTGTAGGACTTTACGATGTGTTAAAATAGCAGCGTCTAAGCCTTCAACGTCATCTCGCTCATAAACCATAGAACGCCACCAGGCAGCCTTTAAATTGTTTTTTAATTCTACGCCTAATGGACCGTAATCATATATACCTTGTAAACCTCCATAAATATCTGCGTTTTGAAAAATAAATCCACGACGTTTACATAATGATACAAGTTGATCCATTGTTGTTGCAGGCATTTTTAATCTCCATTTGTAAAAAAAACTAAATGCTGATTATACGCAATCAAAAAAGAAAGTCAAGGTTTCTCATTGTTTTGTTTTATGACGTACTTATTAAGTTTTTTTAATTCAATTTATTGTTTTTTTTTAACAGTCGTTTGTTTCGAAAACTGGTTTAGTATAAAGTTTGACTTTTCCTAGAGTAATATGATATAATACTAATGTAAATAGTAATATAATAGTAATATAAAAGACTAAGGGAGAAATGACGATTATGGTAAAAGAAACAAATTTGGATGAAGAAAAGAAATATGTTGAAGGAGAAGATTTTTTTGCCACTCCAGCAGAACGGATGAAGGGTAATATGGATATGCTTAAAAATGCCAGCAATTTTGCTGATTTATCACCTGAGCAAGCGGAACAGATGGCAGAAAAGATTAATGGATTAGTTCAATCGGTTCTTGAGGGAATGAGCATGCTTACTCCAGATCAATTAAAAGAAAACACAGAGATTTTAAAAGGATTAGTTGAAAAAGGCTATGTACAAGCAGGAGATGCGTTATCCAAGCTGAATGAAAAAACGAAAGGCAGTGTTGAAGCTTTTTTGGGTTCAAATCCAAAAGATGTAATGAATGTCGTGGAAGGAACAGTCAAAGCTGTTGACGGTTTGGATAAAAATAGTGATACTCAGGTATTGGATGGGATGATTCAAGCTGGCGTTGGTGCTTTGAATATTGCTGCTGAACAAACACCAGAAGGACGGGCTATCTCAATGGTCAATAATATGGTAAATATGAGTGGTGATTTAAAGGAAGACTTAAAAAAAGCATCTAACTTCGGGCAAGGCACTAATGAAGGTGTAGCAACACCGTCTATCCCTTCTGAAAAAGAGGCACAAAAGACAGAACTTCAATCTTTCATGGATCAAAAATACTCTGTTCAAAATGTGCCTTCTCAACTAATAAAAGGACGTGGCGGGCGTAATGATTAAGAGGCAATCATGAACTTGAAAAAAAGTTTAGAACACGGAGTTCTTTTAGGTGCGACATTGTTAGCAACCAATGTCGCAGAGATGCAAAAATCAGAAATGGATAGTCCTAAAAAAGTTCAGCAGGAACAGGTTCATCATTCTCAATTAAAACTAATACAGGAAAATATAGATTCGTCTTGTAAGGCATATTATCATAATGGTCAACTGAGAGCTGAATTTCCAGCTTGTCCAGATGGAGTTGTCCCTGATAACGTTTCCTATGATGTTTTTGATGAAAGTGGCAGAAAAATTCAAACTAGGACTCAGCTTAGGAAAGAAATATTCAAAAGTGAGACAATCCGAGTTGATGATTTGGCTTTCAAATTAGAGGAAGCGAAAAGGCTTCCAGAGGCAGAACGAGACGAATTTATTTTAAATTTGCTTCAGAATTACACTCCCAAAGAAACAACTCAATCTATCCATATACTGAACCAGTGGAGAGTGTCTTTATATGACAAAGATCAAAAGCCTGCTGGAAGCTATACTCTAGAAGATACCGATTTTATTTGCCGCGATAATGATGAAGGTTCTTCTGGCTGGAAAACAGGTTATTTACGTAGCTATTCTCTTCCTGATGCTAATGGTGAAATGAAAACTTATGAAGTTAAAGGAAATTTTGCGTTAAAACGGCATTTATCTATTGCTCAATTAAAATTTATTGATACCAATTTAAAACAGAAAGGTAAACGGCTCGATGTCGATAAATTTGATAATGCTGATTCGTCCCAGCTTTCTATATTAGCTCTTCGAAAAGGAAGAGATTTATAAAAAAAAGCCGCTTTTGTAAGCGGCTTTTGATTCATTTGTAACTTTATTATCTGGAGTAGAATTCGACGACCAGATTTGGTTCCATTTGGCAAGCATATGGAATATCGGCCAAGTTTGGAACGCGAACAAAAGTACCGGACATATTTTTTTCATCAACTGTAATGTAATCTGGAACAGAGCGTTCAGCAGAGGCCATGGCTTCGATTACCAGAGCCATTTCTTTTGCTTTTCCATTAACTTCAATGACATCTCCTTCTTTTACAAGATAAGAAGGAATATTGACTTTTTTACCGTTGACTAAAATATGACCATGATTTACGAACTGACGTGCAGCGAAAACAGTCGGAACAAACTTCATCCGATATACAACTGCATCCAAGCGGCTTTCCAAAATACCCACTAAGTTTTCGGAAGTATCACCTTTACGACGAATAGCTTCAGCATAATACTTACGTAATTGTTTTTCAGAAACATTGCCGTAATAACCTTTTAAGCGTTGTTTAGCACGCAACTGTGTGCCATAGTCGGTTGGTTTGCCATGATGTTGACCATGTTGACCGGGACCATATTCACGTTTGTTAAAAGGAGATTTTGCACGACCCCACAAGGATGTTCCTAAGCGGCGTTCAATTTTATACTTTGCATTAATGCGTTTTGACATGTTGTTTTTCCTTTATTGTCAATAATTTCCCCAATAGTTCCTGCCAGCGAAGCTGCGGACCGAATGAACAGGAAACCAACACCTGCATTCACTTTCTTGAGATTTGAGGAATGCATTTTATTAAAAAAAAAGCGACATGTCAAGATATATTTATTCTCGTTTGTCTGTTGTTGCTGTTGGGATGAGTGGCATTGATAAAAATTGATTTGTTTTAAAAATATGCTATATTTTTTTTTATAAATTAAAAGGAAAGAAAATGCAGCATTTTTCACTTCATACACATACGATTGGTTTTGATGGGCAAAATACGGTCGAGGAAATGGTTAAGCAAGCCAAAAAATTACGTTGGTCAAGAATTGGGATTGCCAATCATTTTATTGTTCATCCTGACATAAAAAAGGCAACTTTTTATGCCTATGCCTGTAAAGGAAATTACCAAAATATTTATTCTGAAAACTTTGAAGAGGCTCTATTTAAATTTTTTCCTTTATTTCAAGAAATAAAGAGAATTGAACAAATCACTCAGTTTCCTATTTATAAAGGAATGGAGGTCGATTTTTTCGATACAACTCAGTGGAAGGGTGATTTTTATCGTATTATCAATCTTTTGAAACCAGACTATTTAATTGGTTCTGTGCATTTTGTCGATTATAAAGGTCATTTGTTAAATACACATGATATGAAGAAAGCATCTTTTATGGAACAAAAAGAGATTTTGAAAATATATTGGAAAAATGTGCGTTCGGCTATTAAATTTAAAGCCTTTGATTTTATGGCGCATTTAGATTTGCCGGCAAAAGTTGGATTAGGGTATGGGAAAGAGTGGGAGAAAGAAGAAGAGGAAACAATAGCTCTGTTGGCTGCATGTGGAGGTAAAGCTGAAGTAAATACAAGTGCTTTGAGACAAAAAGATGAAGCTTATCCATCTAATCGAATTTTGAAATTACTTGCTAAGTATGAGATTCCTGTTGTGCTTTCAGATGATGCTCACAGCGTTTCGCAAATGGGGCAGTATTTTGAAAAAGGAACGGAATTGATGAAAAATGCAGGGATTAAACGTTCTATTTATCCAATTATGATTGCAGACCATATAAGGCAGCGAATTTATATGGATTGGCATTTTATGCGAGTGAGATGAATTCAATTTTATAAAAAAGATTTGCATTTAAGGAGAAAGAGTGATATAAGCTTTTTCATTGTCGGGGCGTAGCTCAGCCTGGTAGAGTACTTGTATGGGGTGCAAGGGGTCGTGGGTTCAAGTCCCGCCGCCCCGACCATTTAAGCCCTTGTTTTTCTAGGGCTTATTTTTTTTGAAATCTAGCGTTATTTTTTGTCATTGATTTTAAAAGTTTTTTGAATTTCTAAAAATTTTTATCTGTTAAAAACAGAAAATGCAATATTCCTTCTTTATTAAAAATTCTTGAAAATTATTTTTTTGATGATATCCTTTGTAAGGAGGGAAAATGCAACTCATAAAATCAAAAGTGCTTCGTAAAGGAGATACAATAGCAGCAATTACATTGTCATTCGGAGCTGCTGGGTTGTTTCCTCATCGTTTTGAGCAGGGTGTTCGCCAGATTAAAGAGAGTTTTGGGATAAGTGTTGTTCCGACTTCACATGCATTGGATATGCCCGAAGAGGTTTATGCGCATCCAGAATATCGCTTAGCTGATTTAATGGAAGCTTTTGAGAATCCTGAGATTAAAGGCGTTTTGTGTAATATAGGAGGAGATGATACCATTCGTTTGCTGCAGTTGATGAACGAAAAACACTTTGATATTATTCGACAACATCCAAAAGTGTTTTTAGGATTTTCTGATACGACAGTTAATCATTTCATGTGTTTTGAAGCAGGCCTTTGTTCTTTTTATTCTCCCTCTCTTTTATTCGGATATGCTGAAAACGGAGGGATTCCGAATATAATGGTTGAAAATGCAAAAAAAACTTTATTTTCATCAGAACCTGTTGGCATTTTACCGGAAAGTGAAGCTTTTATTGTGGATACGATTGATTGGTCAGATCAAACGGCGCCCATTCGTCCTCGTATTCCCTCAACACCTTGGCGGTATATTCAAGGAGAAAAAGTCGTTCAAGGTCATTTATTGGGAGGGTGTTTTGATGTATTAATGGGGTGTATTAATGGGACATCGTTATGGCCTTCTAAAGATGTTTGGGATGGAGCTATTTTGTTTCTGGAAATCAGCGAAGAAAGACCATCACCTTCATGGATAAAGTATTGGCTCAGATGTTTAGGTGCTCAGGGAATTTTAGAAAAGTTGAACGGGCTTTTGTTCGCAAGACCAGGGAATGGTTTTTTTAAGGATCAGGAAGATAGAGAGAATTGGTTAGCTCATTATACGGATTATGATACGGCTATTTTGACAGTTTTAAAAGAGTATGGTCGTTCAGATATGCCAGTTGTTACTCATATGGATTTTGGGCATACATTGCCACAACTTATTTTACCTTATGGGGTGCAGGCTCAAATCAATCCTGAGAAAAAACAAGTCGCATTATTAGAGAACGGTGTTGTAGATGATAATTAACAAGTTCTTTTGAAGAGGAAATAAAATGTTGAAATTGTTTTTAGCTGAAGAGATTAATCTGCAAAAAATAAAAAAAGGATTACAAGAAATCAAGGATCATCCGTCTCCTTATGATATTTATCAAGTCAGGAAAGCAATTACTTTTATGGAAAAGGATTTTAAGGATTATTTAATTTATTTAAAAGAATGTTGTTCAGATAATCAACCAGAGGGTAGAGTTCCATCGACGGTTTTATTTTTATTCAATGATGATGTATTTGTCGGCGTTTATAATGTGCGGCATGAGTTGAATGAGGAGTTAAGGAAAAGCGGAGGGCATATTGCTTATGAAATTGTGCCATCTTATCGTCAAAAAGGTTATGTGAAAGAAGGGCTTAAATTGATTTTGAAATGGTGTTCTGAGCAACTTAATTTACAAGAAGTTCTTCTTTCTTGCATTGCAGAGAATAAACCTTCGTATCGGGCGATGATATCTGTTATGAAAGAAAAAGGGGGTTATGAAGATACACCGATAAAAATTGATAATCATTTAGAGTATAGGGTATGGATTAAAACTTAAAATGTGAAGTCAATTTCTTGGAATAAATGATGGAAAATAATTTAAAAATCTTGACAAAAATATCATTTTAGCATAATATCATTTTCGTTTAAAAGAGTGGAAAATGATATTTGAAAACATACGAGATTATTTCCTTTTTTTTGAAGAAAAAATTTTACCTGAATTAAAGCAACATTCATATCAATCACCTAAAGGATACCATGGTTTAGAAACACATACTTATCAGGTTGTCTTTCGCGCCATAGATTATGCTTTTCAACTTCATCAAGATCCTATGCCTGTTTTATTTGCCGCCGCTTTACATGATTGTGCTCGTATAGATGACAGGTATGATGTGGAGCATGGTTTAAAGGCATTACCTTTAGCACGTCAAATTTTAAATCGTTTTCGAGAAGTTATATCTCCTTCAAAGGATGAGGCTATTTTACGAGCTATTGCTCAGCATACCACGGGGCATCAACCAGTAGATTATATCAGCGCTTGTTTATGGGATGCAGACAGAACTCGTTTATCTTGGGAAAGGGGATTTGATGCTTCTTATTTTTCAACAGAGTATGCTAAAAAAAGAGCTTCTTCAGATCCAAGAATTTATTTAAATTATCAAGCTCAAACTTTGAATAAAGCTTTCGAAGATCGTGAGGGCGTTCTTGTAGATTTTAAATCATTGATTAGAGACATTCATATTCAATCAGAAAAAACATTTTGTTTACGTCATCAATATATGTTATGGGGGCGTCGGCAGCCTTTTAAAAATTTAGGTATCGTTGAAGATTTAAAACGTTTTTTGACAAAAGGGGTGCTTGTCGGTATAGACGGATTTTATTCATATCTTTGTTCCAGTCGGATAGAGGAAGATATGAATCCTGAAAAAATATATTTATTTTTTAATCTTCCTGAGGCAAAATTACAAGCACCTTTTTTTCGTTTAGATCATACAGCATGTGAAATAGATTTGGACAAAAAAGGGATAGAGAGTTTCTACTTAATGAATCAATATTTACTCACAGATTTTTTACCTTGTTTGCAAACCGGTCTTGTTCGAGAAGGGTGGCAGGAAATAGAACCGATTTCTCTTAATTTTGATAAATGGGAAAATATGATTTATCGTATTCCAGAGGAAGCTAAGATTACAGCTATTCGTCTCAGAAATAAGAAACCGTATTATTATCAATATTTACTTGAAAACAAAAAGAAAGAACAATATATCTTTGAGCCGGAACAGCATTTGATGGATGGTTTTTCTCATAAGGTGGCAGTTGCTATAGAAGACGCTTTATTTGGACGGGCTGAGAACTTTTCAAAAGCTTATACGGATTTTATTCAAAATAAAATAATGCCTCTTGTAGAAAAAGAAAATTGGACTTGTGCTCTTGTTTTTCGAGGTCAGCAATTTCCTGCTCCGGAACGTATTATATATAAGGGATATGTTTTATTTGATAACAGCATTGATAGTTGTTTAGAAGTGGCAAATAAAATAACGCCGGCTTTTTTAAAACAAATAGAAGAAAAAAATATAATACATCATCACCAACTTCAGTTAGATTTAAAGGAGCATTCAAGAAGTTAAAATGTATGAAGATATTTTAAGAAAATTATCTCAATCTTCATTTCGTAATCGTTTTCACTTGAGTGATCAGGATAAACAGTATGTGCGTCAAAAAGGAATAGAGACAATTCGAAAACATGCACAAGATTTTATTCAAAAACGAATTGCTCCTGAAGTTATTTTAAATGATGGGAAACAAACACCAATGCGTGGTCATCCTGTTTTCGTTGCGCAGCATGCAACGGCAACTTGTTGTCGAGGCTGTATTGAAAAATGGCATTATTTTTCAAAAGGATATCTTTTGACTGAAAAAGAGCAAGAATATCTCATCGGTTTAATTATGCTTTGGATAGACCGACAAATGCTAGAAGAAAAAAAACAATCATAAATATCTTTTTAGTTTTTTTCCTTATGTAAAAAAGAATGCCATAAGTTTATTTCTTTTTTTATGTTTTCGTTTGCTGTTTCTTCAAACATATTTTTGAAAAAAGGTGTTTTATAAAGAGGAGACATGTTTTGAAGTTTTTTTAAGACTTCTAATCTTTTTTTTGAAAAAATTTTAATGGGCACATTTTTAAATTCTTCCCGAATTTTTTGGACATATAAAAAATAGCCGTTATGTGTTCCTAATATACTCAAATTTATATCGAAAATAATTTTTTGTAATAACGTTGTTAGTTCATTTTTTTCTTGAACGTTTGTCGAATAAATTAAATCTGATAAAAGTTTTAGACTATCTTTTCCATATTCTCCTTTTTTTAAAAAATCCACAGCTTTTTTTGCTGAGATATCTTTATTGTTTAAGTCGTAATCATGGTAAAAAATGGCTGTTTTTAGCAAAGCGCGTTCTTTCGCTTTTAATGAACTAGATAAGCTTTCAAAGATTTGAAGGAAGTTAAACTGACGAGCCACATGCGATAAAGTATGATAAGACCTGTTTTCTTGATAGGCTAAAACGAGTTCTTGAAAGCTGTCTGAAGCAGTCGAAGATGGAATTTTAAAAAAAGAACATAAATTAAAAAATTCTTTTTGAAGGTATTTTTCCATTAAAGCTTCATGAACTGTCGGGAAGATATATTCTTCTGCAACAATATATTCTCCACTTTCACAAAGCATTTTTGTATCGCTGGAAGAGATATGAGCTAAAATTTGTTGATTGTCCGGCGTTAAAGTAAAAGCGCCGAGTTCTTTATTTCTTACGCTAAGGAGCTTTTGGTTAATGGTTGTTAATCTTGCTTCGTATTCGTGATCGTTAGTATTGCGTTCGCCTCGTAGAAGTGTGTTCGCGCCTACTTTTAAAGCGGCATCAATAGTCATTCCTTCATAAGCGACAACTTCTAATACTTCAGGTTTTTGTTTTAATTTGAGATAAGCCAATTTTTCTGTTTCAGAGAAGATAATATTATTAAGCTCTCTCATTTCATAGGCTTTTTTAAAATCGTCAATAGTTTGATGAATTAATTTAACTCTTTCCGGAGGAGAAAAAAGTGTTTTTTTATCAGGATTAACGCCGATACCGACATAAACTTTATCACAATGATGGATTGCTGCACAAATTAGATTCCAATGCCCTTTTGTCATAGGATCAAAAGAACCTGCGTAAAATCCAATTAAAGGTTTATGATAATTGCTTTGAATAGAAGTCAGAATGGCATCCAGTTGATTATGTAGTCCTTCAAGTGTGTCTGATAAAATGAGATAAGTTGATTTTTTCTTTTTTTCTTCCACTGACATTTGTTTCTGAAGAAGAGTTTCATATTTTTCTTCTGTCATTCCAGGTCGAGCTAATGCGCGTCTTTTTTGTTCTTTTGAATCAATATACAGACAAACAGTGCTGTTGCATAAACGATCTAATTCTGTTTCAAAAAGTAAAGGCGCATCAATAACAACAAGAGGTATATTTTTCTTGCGGAAAGAGTCTAAAGCTGCTTGTATTTCATGCATCACATAAGGCATTGTCATGTCTTCTATTTTTTTTAAAGCTGTCGGATGGCTGAAAACGAGATGTGATAGCTTTTGTCTGTCTAATTGGTTATTTGTAAAAGCTTGTGGAAAAGCTTCAATCAGCTCTGTTTTTAACAAAGGATGATTTGCTTGCAATTCATGGACAAGAGCATCGCAATCAATAATTGGGCATCCTTTTTCTTTTAGATAAGTACTGGCAGTTGATTTTCCTGAAGCAATTGAACCTGTTAGACCAATGATGTGCATCTTTTTCTCCTTTTAAAAATTTTTATTTTGAATTTGGCACATAATCTTTTCTGCCGCTTCTTTCGCTGAGATATTTGAAACATCAATGTGCTCTGTTTTCATATCTTGATATAATTTCTGATAGGCTAAGCTGCGTTCTATAATATCTTTGGTACGATGTCCAGCTTGAATTTCTTTTTCAAGTCTTGAACAAAGAGCTTTATCAGAGCAGGTGAGGGTAAAACGATATTCTTGAAAAGATAAATCTTTTAGAGAACTGATGATTGTTTCAAAGATAATTTCATTCGGAATAACCCAAGAAAATATGACATATTCAAAAGAATCATTTTTTAAAAAAGAGCGCAATAAAAAACAAATGTTTTCCATAACCATAGTTTTATTTTTTTCTGTCACTTGAAAAGGAGACATATCCCAACACCAGTCTCCGTCCAGATAAACAGAAGGGGTTATTTTTTGTTTGAGTAATTTGGATGTTGTTGTCTTTCCGACACCCATTGTGCCATTAATAAAAATCAGTTTTTTCATCTTAATATTTTACTAATATGATATTCGTCGTGCCATTCGCCATTTATAAAAGCGACTTCGTGAAAAAGGCCATCAATTTCAAAACCTTGCTTTAAGTAAAGATTGATGCCACGTTTGTTTGTGGAGCGGACCAGTCCTTCAATACGATGCAAGTTTTGTTTACGAGCCCATTCTTCTATCTTTTGCATTAAATAAGTTCCAAGCCCTAGGCCATAATAGGCTTTAAGGATCGAAATTCCAAAAGAGGCGTTTCTGCCTGTCCATGGGTGTCCAGGTTTGTTGATTGCAATGGATATTTGACCAACAATTTCACCATTTTCTGCAAAAGCGCTTAAAAATAAATTTGTCGGTAATTCATAGATTCTAATAGAATTTTCTTTATCCCGATAAGGTTGTCCAGGATATTGATTAGTAAAAACGGTTTCTTTTGATAAACGATCTAAAAAGAGCATAACAGCCTCATAGTCTTTTGCTTGAGTTTCTCTAATAATTAGTTTTTCACCGTTTTTAAGCGTAAAAAATTCATTCATTTTATTCCTCCTTAAAAGATATGAAATAAATCAGCATATTGAAATGAAAGACCTATCATAAAATTGCTACCAGTTACAGATGCTCCGCGCGCTTTTCCGAGCCGATATGAAACATAGGGAGCTAGTGCTAATGTTTGAGTTATGCTGACATCCATTCTGGCTTTAACATTTAAATCATATTTTAAATCTGTCGCTTCATATTGGCTAAAGCTAAAATATGGCCTAAAATAACCTTCTGCAGCGAACTTAACGCCTTCTCGAATAGGATAATTTGCTCTAAAGCCGATTTCCGCAGCAGATTTGTAATTCGTCGGGCTATACGTAAAATCAGATTCACCGACCATGGCAATATATAGCTCTTCCAGATATTGACCATTAAAGAGTTTGAGACCTCCCTTTAAACGAGCGACTTTATTACGAGGTGCATCTTGATTTGCAGTAAACTCAGTTTGAAAACCAATGCTGGCAAATGGACCTAAATCCGCTGTTTGGACTTTCCAAAGCTTTTGAGCTAAATCTGTCGTTACTAAAATTTCATCCGCATCTTCATTAGATGTTTTTTCTCCATTAGCTTTTTTAATTTTTGTTTTCCCATACTCCATATATAGGCCATTATTCCAAGTAAAATGATTTTGTTGATATTCTAGAACAAAATCAAAAACACCATTGATTTGCATTTCACTGTCAGCGTTGAATTCGCTAATGGGAGAATCTTGATATTCCTCTGCATGACTAACACTGGTATTAGAAAACTCCAAGGCAATTCGGCGAAAATTAGCTTTTAAAGTCGAAGGGGTATCTAATTTTTCGACAGGCTTTATATCAAGAAAAGAGTTTTCCTGAGCGGAAAGGGGAAGAGTAATTAAAAAAAAGCTCAGTATTATTCCTATTTTTTTTCCAATTATCATCACTTAAAATCCTTTTTTATAAAAGTTCTTCTAGCGTATCTGATAATATTTTTTTTGACAAGAAATTTAATCAAAAATACTACGATTTATTGATTTTTGTTTATTTTTTTGTTAAAATGCTTTTTACATATGGAGATTAAAATGACACCAGAAAAAGCAATGCTAGAAGAAGTACAGGAAGCCGAGGTTATGCAGGAATTGTTAAATAAATTAGCTGAAATACCTCGTCGTGGTTGGGTTTTAAGAGGAGTTCAAAATCCGGAGAATGTGGCAGAACATTCATTAGGTGTTGCAATGCAAGCCATGATGTATTGTTCGCGTGACCTTAATGCAAAGCGAGTACATGAGTTAGCTCTTATTCATGATTTGCCAGAAATTTACGCAGGTGATGTAACGCCGCAAGATTGTGTCTCAAAAGCAGAAAAAGAAGCCGCAGAAAGACAAGCGATGGAGCGTATTATTCACGAAACAGGATGTACATATTTAATGCCTTTGTTTGAGGAGTTCCTAGAGCAAAAAACGCCAGAGGCTCATTTTGTAAATGATATGGATCGTTATCAGTGCGTTTTACAAGCAGAATACTATGATAAAAATAACTTAGCTTCTCAGGAACTTGTTCCAGAATTTTATGCTTATGCAAACACTAAAATGAAAACGTCTATTGGAAAAAGTTTAATGGAAATGTTCTATCGCCGGTGGGAACCTCAAGCTCAACAACGTCGTATTCTTCGTTCAAAGTGGCATGGAGGCGTTGTCTGTATCGCAGGTCAGCTAATAGAATTAGCAAGAGATTAATCTTTCTTCTTAAATTCTAATGCACTTGAATTGATGCAATAGCGATTTCCTGTCGCAGTGGGACCATCAGGGAAAAGATGTCCGAGGTGTCCTTTACATTTTGCACAGGTTACCTCTATTCTTCGCATACCCAAAGTTGTGTCTTCATGAAATTCAACACTGCCAGGAAGGGCTTCATCAAAGCTTGGCCATCCACAGGATGATTTGAATTTAGCCGTTGAACTAAATAATAAATGACCACAGCCGGCACAATAATAAAATCCATTTTCATTAAAGTTGACATATTTTCCCGTAAATGGTCGATCAGTTCCTTTTTCTCTTAAAACATAATATTGTTCTACAGTTAGTTTCTTTTCTCTCATAATTTACGCCTTTCTAATCCAAGTTCCTATTTAGCATGACAATGACAACCACTTGCTTTTTCCAAGTATTTTTGATGATATTCTTCTGCTGGGTAAAAAAGATCTAATTTTTCTACACTTGTTACAATAGGACGCTTAAAAGAATCTTCTTTAGAGAGTTCTTGAATCTTTTTTAAAGCAATTTGTTTTTCTTCTTCCGTACGATAAAAGATTGTCGAACGATATTGAGTGCCATAGTCGGCTCCTTGACGGTTAAGAGAAGTTGGATCGTGAATTTTAAAAAAAATGTCAAGCAACTCATTAAATGAAATTTGTCTTGTATCATAGATAATTTCTACAGCTTCAGCATGACCTGTTAAGCCTGAACAAACTTGTTCATATGTTGGATGTGCTAAGTTTCCTCCAGTATAACCGACTTGTGTTGAGATCACTCCAGGGATTTTATCGAATTCAGCTTGAACTTTCCAAAAACAACCCGCAGCAATAATAAGTGTTGATAAAATCATTTTTCCCTCCCTTATAAAAGAAATAGGATATTTGTTAGAAAATGCTACTATTAAAACAAAAATAGGAAAATAATCCTTGACTTTTTTTCTGAAGCATGCTATACCCATTTTGTTTCTAGGGTAGACCTGTGTCTTGTGACACGGGTCTTTTTTTATGAAAAGGAGGAAAAATGACCCAAGAAGGAACTCAAGTAACGACACCTCAAATACAATATGTTGGAGATGGTGTTCAGACAAATTTTAGCTTTTCCTTTCAAATCTTTGAAGAAAGTAATTTGAAAGTTTATTTAGGGAGTGTTTTACAACAAAAAGGCTATACAGTTCAGAAGGAAGAAGAAAGTTTAGGGGGAACAGTTATTTTTAATGAAGCTCCGGTATCTGGTGAGCTTATTACTTTAGTACGAGAGCTTGATTTAGAGCGGACAACAGATTTCGCTTCCGGAGGCGTTTTACGAGCTGCTGATTTAAACTATGAGTTTGATTATCAAATGGGATGTTTGCAACAATTATCTTCTGGATTGAGCCGTTCTTTATTGTTGCCTGTTTTTGAAAATAAAGAGGGGATTGATTTTAGCTTACCAGCACCTGAGGCTAATAAAGCTCTTGTCTGGAATGCACAAGGTAATTCGTTGATGAATAGTCAAGTTGAAATAGGGAATTTAGATGCTTCTCTTACTCAGGCAGTATCAACAGTTTCTGATTTGGCTGAAGAGGTCAGTCAAATGAAAGAAAATGCTCAAGAAGCTGCAACGACAGCTACGACGCAAGCAGCAATAGCGACACAGAAAGCACAAGAAGTTCAGCAGAACTTCTCTAATTTATATCCTTTTCATGTCAATTCGAACAGTTGTGATTTAAATAGCTTAACAGCCTCAGGAATTTATGAAGTGATAGCTTCGGCGCATTATCCTTTAGATACAGGATATTATCATGTTGAGGTATATGTTCCGTCACAAGGTAATATAGTTCAGACAGCTTATGCAGTTGGTGCAAGTATGGGAGGGTATCCAGCTACTTATCGTCGTCGTTTTATAAACAGTGCTTGGGAAGATTGGCTTCAGATTTCTAATGAAGGAATGGGGAGTCCTTCAGGGCAAGTGATTAATATTTCTGTAGAAAGTGCCGGAGAACAACATGTTTTAAATTCTCCTGCAAATGGATTTTATTGCTTGATAGGTTTATCAACTGCAGCTTCTCAGGAAGTTTATTTGAGTAATTCAGTAAATGGTATGGCTGTTTTAAGCTCTGCAACAGCTCCATCTAAGAATCTCGCAATTTTCTTGCCGGTCTCAGCTAATCAAAATGTGCGCTATTTATATACAACAGCAGGTACAGTGACATTGAAATTTATTTATGCGAAAGGAGTTTAAGATGTATTATATTATTGATGAAAAAGGACAAATAAAAATGTCTGCAGATTTTCGTTTTTCAGAAAACTGTATAGAAACAGAAAAAAATATTGTGACAGGTTTTGATGGAAAACTTTATTTTGAAGGAGAAGAACCTGTAAAACCAGAGCCAACTTATATTGAGCTTCGGCAGGCGGCGTATCCTCCTATTTCTGATCAGTTAGATATGTTATATTGGGATGCAGTAAACGGGACGACGATATGGAAAGATACAATTTCAGAGATTAAAACACAATATCCTAAAAGTTGAAGAAAAGGGCTTCTTAACTGAAGCCCTTCTTTTTTAGTAAAAATAAAAGTCGTTGACATCCAAGAGCAATCTTTTTAAAATACCGCACATTAAAAGAAAAAGGTAAAAAATGAAAAGAAATGTCGGTATTGTGGGATGTGGTGTTATTGGAGGTGCTTTAAAGGAATGGCTTGAAAACCATACAGAGCATACGGTACTTGTATCAGATCCACCTAAAGGTTATAATGATGATTTATCAACATGTGATGTTATTTTTATGAGCCTACATGTTCCAACAGAGAAAGATGGAACACAAGATTTATCTCTTTATAAAAGTCTTTTAAGAACATTACCTGATCATACACCTATTTTTATTCGGACGAGTATTTTGCCAGGAACTTCTGCTCAGTTAGCACAAGAGACAGGAAAAGAAGTATACTTTATGCCAGAGTTTTTAACTGAGCGAACTTCTGTCTCAGATTTTGAACATCAAGATATTATTTTTACGGCACATGTTGATTTACTAAAGGAAATTTTTCCTGGCAAAAAATATCAAGTTATGTCTTCGATTGAAGCTGAAATTGCAAAATATGTTCACAATGTTTTTGGTGCATTAAAAGTCACTTATTTTAATGCTGTATATGACTATTGTCAAAAAATGGGGGCAGATTATAAGACTGTTCAAAAAGGCGTTTTAATGTCGGGTTATATCAATCCAACGCATACATTTGTTCCTGGACCTGATGGCAAATTTGGATACGGAGGAAAATGTTTTCCAAAAGATGTCAATGCTTTTGCAAAAGCGACAGAACATGAAAACTTAGGAAAAATATTGGCGGTTATTGCACCGTTAAATGATAAATTCAGAAATAATAAATAAAAAATTAAAGGAATATGTATGACTGAAGGCTTGATTAAAGTAAGTGTTATTCTTCCTATTTATAATGTAGAAAAATATATTTCACAAAGCCTAGATAGTTTACTTAATCAGACTTTAAAAGAAATTGCAATTATTTGTGTCGATGATGGTTCTACTGATAATACTCCTAAAATTTTAGAGGACTATCGTCAAAAAGATAGTCGAATTCATGTTATCAGGCAAAAAAATCAATATGCTGGGGTGGCTCGTAATAATGGGTTTGAGTATCAATTGCGGTTGCCAGGCGGTGGTGCTCCGTATGTTATTTTCTTAGATCCAGATGACATATATGCTAAAGATATGTTGGAAAAACTGTATAATCGAGCTATTGAAACAAAAGCTGATGTTGTTTTGTCTCATTTAAATTATATTATTGATAATCGTGTAAGCTTTCGACCTTCTAGTTTTTATGAAAGTTATTTGATACACAAATACATAAAAGATGTTTTTTCTTGGAAAGAAATAGGCGGTGATGTTTTCTTTTTCCATGTTTATCCTTTTAATAAATTATGTTCTGTAGATTTTCTTCAGAAAAACCACTTTCGCTTTCAAGGTGTTAGAAATACAAATGATGCTGTTTTCGGATTAGATATTATTAGCTTCGCAGAGAGAATTGCACATATTGCGGATGCGCCGTATTTTTATCGTTTTAATCGAGATAATAATACCCGAACGACGAAAGGAAAAAATTTAGATAGTGTATTATTGGCTTATGATGAGGCTTTAAGACATATTCAAAAGCATCCTGACTATGAAAAGATAAAACCACAATTTTTATTGGCTCTTGTTCAATTTTATGCTTTTCATATTTATACATATTGTGTTAAGGAAGATAAGAAAAAAGAGTGTTTTTCTCTTATCTCAAAACAAAAAGATTTTTTTCATAAAGCTCAGGCTTTTATTAGAAAAACTTATTTAGAGACGCCAGATGTGTTAATCATGCAAAGGTATGCATTCCCAAAACAATTACCTAGAACAGAAGATTTAGGTTTGCATATAGAGCGTTTTTTAAAACAAAAAAAATTTTCTATATACAAAAAAATTAAACATTTTATATGGCATCAAAAAGCAAAAAATGACATAATAAAAATGTATTTATTGGGCTTTCTTATTTTTAAAAAAGAAAAAAAACAAAACAAAACCATATGTAAGGTTTTAGGAATTTCATTATATAAAGAAAAGAAAAAAAATAATATTATAATCGGGAAATTATGTGGAATTAAGATTTTTAAATCCAAGGCACTTCCATATAAAAGAATCTTGTCTCAGATGATTCATAAGGCTGATATACATAGAGGAGAAGATGCATATATTCTTTTTGTGAATAGTGGAGAAACATATTTAGTTGCTCAAGTTTTAAAGGATTTCTACCAGAAGGAAAGGCCTAATAGACCTAAAATTATTGTTCCTCGATTATATCAAAAAATAATTATATCTATGTATGCTCCTTGGGCAGATGTTGTTGTTTTTCCTGAAAAAAATGAAAATTATCGTCATGTTTGTAGATATATAGAGAAAAAATCTTATATAAAAGGAGTTCATTTTAAAAATATTATACCAATAGATATGTGGTATGGTGAGGAAGTTAAAAAAGTTCATTATTTTTCTTTAATTATGAAGATGATGGGACTTCCGATTGAAAAAACATGTTTATTTCAAAAGCCTCAATTTATTTCATTCGGTAAAAAATGGGGTGTACAACAACGTTTTTTACAGATGAATTTAAATAGAGATCGCTTTATATTTCTTTCTCCAGAGGCTACAACAATTTCTCCAATACCTAATCATTTATGGCAAGATTTTATAGATAAAGTGAGAGAAAAAGGATATGATGTATTTTTAAACACAACTTGTTCACCTCAGTTAGAGGGATGTAAAAGTTGTTTTTTAGATTTTGAAGAAGCGTATGAGCTAGCTTCTTATGCTAAAGCTATTATTGGTTTGAGGAGTGGTTTTTTAGAAACATTAACAACAATAAATACACCATTCCATGTAATTTATAATAGGGATATACAAGGTAATAACAATCGTCTTCTTCGTAATACTTTATTAAAATTACCAGGTGTTCATCCGGAACAAATACATGAATATGATTATTTGAAAAATCCAAGATGTTTGGAAGATATCTTGAAATTGTTATAAATTTTTAATTTATTTTTTCAAGAATATCGTCTATGACAGAATCATAATCTTCCGGTCGAATTCGAAAGTATTCATAGCAATTGTTTGTTTGTGTAATGAGATTAATGCTATAAACTTCCTGAACCCATTTATTAACATCAACTAAGAAAGAAAAGTGAGCCGGATGGCGATCTAAATAAAAAATAAATTTTTTAGCTTTTGTTTCTTGCATACATTCTGAAAACCCACTTCGTCCTGCGATCATGTAGCCGCACAGCTCAATAAAATGAAATGTTGCTGAAAAGTTTAAGAAAATTTTGTGAACATGAGTATTCAGAACAGTATCGTAGGCCGTTCCTTTCGTATTAATAACGATATCAAAATGACGTTTTCTGAAGGAGTTGATTAACTTCTCCATCAATTCTATTGGAAAGTTTCCAAAAAAGTCTGTTTCTGGGGATAAAAATATTACTTTATTTTGGGTTAGTTTTAAATTTTTGAATGCTGTTTCAGCTTCTTTAATAGCTTGTTGAGAAATATGGGGAAGTTCATGAGGCGTGTTTTGGTCTAACAATAAGAAGTCTTTAATAACATGATTGATTGGATAAAAATGCCATTGTTTTTTATCATCTGTAAATGTTTGAATACCATGTACTTGATCTTTCCATCCATGCTTAGTTTCACGAATCGTGATGTAATTTAATAATTTACCTTTTGCATTATAGAAAAAACCGGAAGAAGGAGTAAAATGTTTGATATGAATAAAATGAGTATCGATATAGTCTTTTGAAAAACCAAACATTTCAAGTATTTGTTTAGTATAAGGGAAAAAACTACCAATAAAAACTTCTTGTTTTAGTTTTTTTTGGAGCTCTCTTAATAGACTAAAAATATAATAGCTCTCACCAGAATGATAATTCAGGTAAAGGAATGGATGCCCATTGGCTTGTTTACGTAAAAAGGACATCCAATTGTTAAAAGCTTCTGTTCTAAAATTCTTATTATGATAAACTTTGATGCCCAAAATAGAGATAATTAATTTTTTGTTTTTGACTTTTCGGCTAAAGAAAGGAATACCCAAAACAGAAATATTCATTTTATAAGAATTTTTGTGATTTACATAGCGTATAATTCCACCCAATAATTTATATTTTTCATTTTTTTTCCTAAAAATAGGAAATCCAAAAATTTCATACTTTAAATTATCCTTTTTTGTTTCCTTTTTGAAAAAAGGAATAAAGTTAAATAAGAAAATGCGCTTTTTATTATTTTTTTCTTTAAAACGCAATAGAGGAATGATGCCAAATAAATAAATTTTTTTCTTTTTGGGTAAAGCTTGATGAAGTAAAATCTCTTCCTGAATATCTTGAATATTAAAAAGTGTTTTAAACGAAAATACAGAATACGTTTTTTTGTCGGTTGAATAATAAACATAAAGTTTTCTATTAGGTGCAAAGGCAATTAAATCGCATAAACCACTTCGTAAGGCATGTACTTCGTGGCAGTATGTTGCAAGCATGATTACTTCTTCTAAATTTAAAGGGATATTAGGTACTCCTTTAATGAGAGATTCTTCCTTCGTTATATTAGATACGACGATATATCCTTTATTAAGAAAATTATGAGCTAATTTTTCCCAAAAACGAGGGGATAAAGGCGGAACGGAATTTGCCTCTGGTAATAATAAAACTATTTTTTCTAACGGGCCATATTGAGCTAATTTTTCTTTTAATCTTTGAGAGAGAACGGGATATTTAAATGGTTTTGAAAATGAAGCAGTCGTAGGTAATTTTAGAAAATCCTTATACCAGCTTAAGAATGTCAAATGTTCGCGATGTTCTTTCATCTCTTGAACGAACTTTTTAGCCCAAGGGTGAAAATCTGGATGAGCAACAAATATTTTTCCTAATTCTGGTTTCGGCGTTTTTAAAGCAAAAGAAAAAAGAGAGGCTTTGTCAAAAGAGGCGATAACATAATCTTTAGTGTCATATAGCTGCGCAACAATCATATGAGAGGGTTTAATGATGAAATGAACTTTCCCCTTTAATTGCTTTTCTATTTCTTTTTTTAAGCCGATCAGGCAAAGAGAATCTCCCAATCCGCATGGAGATAGGAAATAATAAACATCTGATCTGCCTTTAAAAGAGCTTAAGTCATTGATGACAGATGAAGAATTCATAAAAAGCCTCTATAGATTGATATTTTGAACAAATTTAATCGCCTCATACATTGAAACATCAGCATTTTGGTATTGCCATTGTCCCCATCTTCCAACGCCAAACAAGTGTTGAGGATGATAATACTCCAGAACATTCTTAATTGCTTGAGCATGTCCGATAACAGGAATTGGATAAGCAGCTTGTGTTTCAAAATGAGCTAATGCTTTTGTTCCCATAACAGGATCATCTCCTTGGAAACGTTTAATATTTGTTTCAATATAAATACCATTTTTCTTGCTGTCGAAAGCAAAGTTAGAAATATAAAATTCCCGATGATAACGACGATTGATATCCGGAACATAGCGCCAATGCCAATTGACATCGTAGTCTTTTTCATATAAAGAAACGACGATACGGTTGTATTGCATTTTTGCAAAATCATCTTTTAGAACAGAAGGTTCACCTAAAGCTTTGAACAAATCAGGCCAAGGAGCTGTGTTTATTACATTTTTTGCTTGATATTGTTCATTGATGAGCCATGTTCCATCTGCTTGATATTGCATTTTCGTGACAGGCGTATTGAGAACGACATTAGAAGCTTCATCTTTGTAGATTGCATCAAAAATAGCTTGGAAGCCGCCTTTTTTAGGGTAGTAGAAGCCTATATGAGCAGGGAATTTCGTGACGTCTTGCTTACGATCCAAACTGTATTTTAAAACTTCTTCCACATTAACACGTGGAATTTTGTATAACCAGTCGACATCCATTTCGGCAGGTGTGACTCCCCAAAGCTTAGTATTGTAAGGGATCATATAAGTGTCACAGATTTTATCACCTAGTTTCCAGCGAATCCATTCTTCATAATTTTTTGGTTCAGGTTTTCCTAAAGATTCTCCATTACGAATGACAGAGATTAAATAGGAAATCTGTTCATCTTGAGGTAATTGCCACAAGTTAGATTCAATAGGATAGTCAATGGTTGTTTCGCCAATTAACTGCTTTGAAACTCGTGGAATAAAATTAAATTCGCTTTCGGGAATATGGCTGAAAATATAGTCATAAACTTCTTGATGCTTTGTTCCAAAAAAGTGTCCACCGCCGATATCTAAAATATGACCATCAATTATTTTGGTCGTACATAAACCACCAGCTTCTTTTCCAGCTTCCAGAACCACAACGTTTTTAATGCCTTTTTCTTTTAATTTTTTGCATAAAGTAACACCAGTGACTCCTGCACCAATAATCAGATAATCATACATTCTCTTTTCCTTTATAAAGATTGATACCAAGTATAGAAAGCTTGAATGCCTTCTTCCAAAGAAATCTTTGGTTCCCACCCCAAAGCTTTAATTCGTGTGGCATCCATCATTTTTCGCGGTGTCCCATTCGGCTTTGAAGTATCATACTCAATTTTCCCTTGATAATTGGTAATACGTTTTGTTAATTCAAACAAATTCTTCAATTGAATATCATCACCTTTTGTAATATTAACAAATTCACCAATTTCGTTATAATCTTTGTTATTCATCAAGTAAATACAAGCATCGGCTAAGTCATCTGAACACATCATTTCGCGATAAACTGAACCATCTCCCCACATAACCACTTTATCTGAATATACTCCTACTTTTTCTAAAGCTTTTAAAAGATTATTTTGGTCGTTAAAATCAAGATGTTCATCTAATCCCCAACCTAATTTATAGCGCTTTAAATCTGTTTTAATCGCATCCCAATCATTTTGCATCAATAACTTTGCTAAATGGAAACGACGCATGATAACCGGTAATAAGTGCCCGGTTTCCATATTAAAGTTATCTCCTTGACCATATTGATTGGTCGGCATGACTGAAATAAAGTTTGTTCCATATTGTTTATTATAATATTGGCAAAGTTTAATAGCCGATATTTTTGCAAGAGCATACGCTTCATTTGTTTTTTCTAGTTCTCCAGTTAACAGAGCTTCTTCCTTCATCGGTTGAGGCGCCATACGTGGATAGATACAAGAAGAGCCTAAATTTAAGAGTTTTTTGACACCTGTTTTATACGCACTATCAATTACATTACAAGCGATCATCAGATTTTGATAAATAAACTCAGCAGGGTAAGTTGAATTTGCCATAATTCCCCCCACTTTTGCAGCTGCCAAAAGAACATATTCTGGCTTTTCTTGCTCAAAGAAAGAAAGTGTCTGAGCCTGATTTGTTAAATCTAATTCAGAAAAAGTTCTTGTAATAATGTTAGTATAACCAGCTTTTTTTAAGCCTCGATGAATGGCAGAACCAACCAAGCCCATATGTCCTGCTAAATAAATCTTTGCATCTTTTTCCATATTATTTACACCTCCTGAGGGATTAAAACCTGATATCCATTTCCTGTTAAGAATTTTTCACGCATTGCTTCTTTCATATCAGATTCAACCATATCTTTAACCAACTCTTCTAAAGAATGTTCTGCTTTCCAACCCAACTTCTTTTCAGCTTTACTAGGGTCTCCTAATAATAAATCGACTTCTGCGGGACGAAAGTATTTTGGATCTACTTCGATAAGGACATTGCCGGTGGCGGCATCAATTCCTTTTTCGTTTATGCCTTCACCTTCCCATTTTAACTGATATCCTAATTCTTTAAAGACCAAGTTACAAAAATCTCGAATTGTTGTTGTTTTTCCGGTCGCTAAAACAAAGTCTTCAGCTTTTTCTTGTTGAAGCATTAACCACATGCCTTTTACATAATCTTTTGCATGTCCCCAGTCGCGTTTTGAAGATAAGTTACCTAAGTAGAGTTTATCTTGCATACCAAGGCGGATTCGAACAGCAGCTCTGGTAATTTTTCGTGTAACAAATGTTTCTCCTCGACGAGGGCTTTCATGGTTGAATAGAATGCCATTACAAGCAAACATGCCATAGCTTTCACGGTAGTTAACCGTAATCCAGTAAGCATATAATTTAGCACAACCATAGGGGGAACGAGGATAAAAAGGCGTCGTTTCCTTTTGAGGTGTTTCTTGTACGAGTCCGTAGAGTTCAGAAGTTGAGGCTTGATAAAATCTTGTTTTCTTTTCTAAACCAAGGATACGAATAGCCTCTAAGAAACGTAATGTTCCGATACCATCAGCATTTGCAGTATATTCTGGAACATCAAAAGAGACTTTAACATGTGATTGAGCGGCTAAATTATAAATCTCATCAGGCTGAATTTCTTGTAAGAGACGAATGATATTGCTTGTGTCTGTTAAATCTGCATAATGTAAATAAAAATTACGATTCGCACTATGAGTATCTTGATATAAATGATCGATGCGAGCTGAGTTAAAGGAGGAAGCACGTCGTTTCATTCCATGCACTTCATATCCTTTTTCCAATAATAACTCTGCTAAATATGAACCATCTTGTCCGGTAACACCGGTAATTAAAGCCACTTTTTTTGTCATTATCTATCCTATTTTTTCCAATTATTTAAAATCCACGAAGAAGAATTCATTTTATTTTCTCCTCCAACTCCGAAACGTAACTCAACTTGATAGGCTTTACAAGTATCAATTTCTGGAATATTTGTTTGTGTTCTGTCTCCGCCGTTTGCAAAAACAAGTCGATCATGTGGGTATTTCTGACGAGCCTTACGAATACCATCACTTGCGGAGTTATCAGAATCATCAAAACTAATTACGTCTATAACGCCTTTGATATTTTCACAGATTGTTTGGCGTGTCTTTTGAGACATAAAATTTTTCCCTTTCTTCCGACATAACCACTCATCTGAATTTAAAAGTAAAATAACGCCATCCGATTCTTTTTGTGAGGCTTTAATCATTTCAATATGACCTTCATGAATAGGATCAAACCCTCCACTGACAATGTAGTAAGTTTTCATTTTTTTTTGTCTTTCTTTTATGAATAGTTGAAGGAATTATAATAGATAAAAACTGAAAAGCAAGTAGAAAATCTTTTAAGTTCAATATTTTTTTTAATCGTATCCATTTTTGTTTAAAATGGTATTTTTATAGTTATTCTTGAGGTAGATGCCATCCTTCTTTTTTTGTATAAAAAAGAATTTTGTTAGTATGAAGATATTTATACTTATCCTTTTTGCGCCAAAGATGACGTTGTTTCCAAAGGTGATAAATTGTCTTTAAAGAAATTTTTTCTTTTCCTACAATTTCTTCCATTTCTTTTCGGTATTGAAAAATATTTTCTGATAATTGGCCAGGTCGGGTGCGGGCAGCGGCTAAAAAAGTGTTAGCTATATAAAGAGGCGTTTGTTGAGCAAAAGACCACCATAGATAAAAATCTCCGGCCAAATGAAAAGAAGAGAATTTTTTATAATTGAAATTATTCATTAACGAACGTCTCCAAAAAGTCGTTTCTTGTTGAATAAAAGGGAGTTGATTTCCATAATAACCTTTTAAAATATCTTGTTGAAAATATTCAAAAGGAAGACGATTAAAGATGATATTTCCTTTTTCGTCTGTCGTACATTGACGGCTGCATAACCAAGAAATCTGAGGATATTTGTCGAAAATGGAACAGGCAAACTCAAAGGCATTAGGTAGATAATAATCATCAGCGTTAATATAGGCCATAATATCCCCTGTTGCTAGTTTGAAGCCTTTTGCAATTCCGTCATACATACCTTGATCTTTTTCTGATATTACTTTCATTTCAATCCGAGGCTTTAGAAGAAGATCTTGTTTTTGTTTTAAATTATCTTGAAAATTTGAAATGATCTGTAGGCTCTTATCAGAGGATAAGCCATCAATTATAATATACTCCAGATCAAAGTTTCCTTTTTGTGAAACGACACTGTTTAAGGTTTCATAAATATATTTATCGCAGTTGAGACAAGGTGTTATAATTGATATTTTCATCTTATAGTGGTTTCTTTTTAATTTATTTTTTTACTTTTAGTTTAATATTGTTTTTAGTAAAGTAAAGCAGTTTTTTGAAAAACTTTCTCGAGAGTAATGTTGTGTAAAATAATCTTGTAAAAAGCGGATGTCATTTTCAACTTCTGTCATATCTTTTTGATAAAAAGTATGTAGAGCTTCTTCAATTTCAGATATAGAACATGTTTCAAGATAAATACCTTTTCCTTTAGGTAAATCAATTCCGGCATCTCGGCTAATAATAGGATATAAACCTGCGTTTAAAGCCGTAATTGCTGCGGTTGATGTTGCTTCTGAGCCAGAAGCATTTACGAAGGCAACGCATTTTGATAAAATTTGCTTGAACAAATCTGAATTAGGTTGAACTAAACCATAACAATGGATATTTTTTGTTTCAAATAACTCTTTTTGATAGACTTCTACAAAATCTTTTTCTGACTGGATTTTTCCGGCAATGTGCAAATGCCATTCAGGGTGCTTTGAAAAAACTTCTAAAAGGCGATCTAAGCCTTTTAAAATAGCTCCTGCACCGCCGATCCATAAGATACCCCTGTCGCTAGGAGGAGGAATAAAATCTTTTTGTTTTGCTGTATTGCTTAAATCGGAACCGGTTAAATTTAATAAGTGAATTTTTGAACGTAAATTTTTAGGGTATGTATTAAGGGTGTGCTTATTTCCAAGCAAAATAGCGATATCAGCTTTTTCTAAAGAAGAGCGCAATTCCTGAGCATCATCTAAAAAACGCTTAGGTTGACAACAAGCTTTTCTACGTTGATTAAGAGATTGGCATCTTTGTTGTTCTTTTTGATTCTGATAGAAAGGATCACTTCCTGTTAGATATTGTACTTTTAAGCAGTTCGGAGGTAGTTTCCAAAAATTAAAATGAGTTCCTAAATCAATAATGACACGATAATCTTTATGTGGCTTAAAAAGAAGATTTTTGTAAAAAATAACATCAACATTGTAGCCTAGTTTAAGTAGAGATTGCACTAGTTCTTTATTTTCCCATTGATTAGAGTGATATTGAAAAAGGCTTTTTTTCTTTGGTTCTATGGCCCAGTCTACTAGGTAAGAGACAAGAGCCCATGGAGCATCAGATTTTGTTATAAAAGAAGCTTCCTCTTTTATAAGAAGAGATGTTAAAAAAAGTTGTGCTTTATGGCGCATTTCTCTGTTTGGAATGAAGCAAGTTATGGCCTTTATTAATTTTTTTTTCATTATAATTTCTCCAATATTTTTCGCTTTAAGGAATTCGCTCCGATCCACAGACAAGATCGTCTGATTTCAGAAGAGGGACATTGATAAAGAGCTTTTAAAAGAGACAGAGGAAAAATATAGGTTTTTGCAATTTTTTCAAAATCAGCATGAGGACAAAATTGAGAATAGTTTTTACGATATAAGTAAACTTTTTCTTCGAGATGTAATTCTTCCTTTTGGTCTGTTAATCCGCCTCGGCGAAATGTTGCTAAAGTTTCTTTAATCGCAACGCCGTGATAGCCTTGAAGATAAAGGCGTAAAATTAAATCATAGTCTCCGATTAACTTGAATTTTTTATCAAAACCGCCTATTTTTTCGAAAATGTCTTTAAAAATAAACATTCCTGGATGTGGGAAAGGCATATTTCTCAATAATCGTTCCAGTTTTATTTTTCCGATTTCTTGTCCTTTTTTTTTCTCATTAAGAATGATAATAGGCGCATAAGAGAAATCATATCCTCTCGATAAAGCGTTGACAGCTAATTCAATTGCTTTCGAATTATGGAAATAATCATCGGAATTTAAGAAAGTTATAATCTCACCTTGAGAAAGTTGAGCTCCTGTATTCATAGCATCATAGATGCCTTGGTCCGGTTTTGAAATATATTTAATCCAGCCTTTTTGTTCATATTTCTTAAGAAGTTCAATTGTCCCGTCTGTAGAAGCGCCATCAATTATAATATGTTCTGTATCAGTATGGGTTTGTTGTTGGACACTTTTAAGCATTTGAACAAAAGTTTTAACACGTTTTGCTTGAATTAAATTGAAAACAATAGAGATAACTGATACTTTCATTTATATCTTCCTTTAGTTTTGTTCAGCATAGGGAAAATCCGACGGAAAGTAAAGTTGTTTTTAAAAGAATGATATTTTTTGACTTTTAGAAGAAAAAAGATTAAAATCAGCTTATTTTAAAAGGAAAGAAAAATGAAAATAGAACTTTTAGCACCGGCTGGAGATGTCGAGGCCGGATATGCAGCTCTTTATTATGGCGCAGATGCAGTTTATTTGGGGCTTCAACAATTTTCAGCACGAGCGACAGCAACTAATTTTACACCGGAAGCATTAGCAGATTTTACAGGATATGCTCATTCTTTGAATAGAAGGGTTTATGTGACCGTTAATACTTTAGTCCAGGAAGCGGAGTTGAAAGATTTGCTTCAAACATTAGAGGCTTGTAGTGCTGCCAGCGTTGATGGCATCATTTTACAAGACTTGGGTGTGGCTCGCATTATTCGAGATACTTTTCCTGAATTAGAACTCCACGCCAGTACACAAATGGCTGTTCATAATAAAGAGGGAGCTTTAGCTTTACAAAAATTGGGTTTTTCTCGAGTTGTTTTGGCAAGAGAGCTTAGTTTAAAAGAAATCAAAGAAATTGCCGCCTTGCCAAATCTTGAGACAGAGGCGTTTATTCACGGAGCTCTTTGTTATTCTTACAGCGGGTTATGTTTGTTTTCCTCAATGGAGACAGGAAAGAGCGCTAATCGCGGTAAATGTTTATATCCATGCCGTTCTTGCTTTGAAGGAAAAGAAGGTTCAGGGCATTTTTTTTCAATGAAAGATATGGCATTATGTGAGGATGTTTTAAAAATGCCTGTGACCAGTTTGAAAATAGAAGGTCGCAAGAAAAGTGCTCTTTATGTAGCAGCAGTGACTGATTTTTATCGAAAAATTATGGACGGAAAAGGAGTAGATACACATTGTGAAGAAAATATTCGGCAAATTTTTTCACGTCCTTGGACAAAATTCCATTTTAATGGAAAAGATAAAGAAGTGGTCGATCGAAATTTTGTTGGACATCGAGGACTTGAAATTGGCTCGGTTGAGGCCGCTTTTCAAGGAAAATTAATTTTCCATACAACTCATGCGATTGCCAGGTATGATGGTTTGCAAATTGATGTTGCCGGTTCTGAAAAACCTTTTGGTTTTTCTTTGGAAAAAATGCGTCTTGCGGGGCGTTCTGTTTTTGAGGCTAAAGCAGGGGATAAGGTAGAGGTTTCTTTACCTTCGAATGCTCCCTTTGTTCGAAAAGGGGAAAAAATTTATTTAGCTTCTTCTACGGCTGTTAAAGGCGCTTATCCTTATAAAAAGCCTAAATCGGGAGCTTTTATGCCTAAAAAACCTTTATGCGTTGAACTGAAAATTATGCCTTCTTTTTTAGAGGCTAAAGCTATGGATAAGGTTTGCAAAATGGAAGGAAATTTTGAAGTTGCCCAAAATCCCGAGAAAACGAACAACGCAGCTCAACAGGCCTTTAGTAAAACAGATCAATTTCCATTTTATTTATCAGATTTAAAAGTGGATAATTCACAATCCTTGTTTGTGCCTGTTTCTATATTAAACGAATTACGCCGTCAATTATATCAAAAGTTGGAGATACAAAAAGATGTGCGAGTATTCCCTTCTTTACCAATGGCCTTGTCGGCGAGAAAAAAAGTTTTTGCAGTGAAAACAGATTCAGCAGAACTTTTAAAAAAGCTGGATTTATCACAAATGAATGAGATTATTTATTTACTGAATCCACAATCCGATATTCATATTTTGAAAGATCTGCCGAAGAATAAGGTTCGTTTAGCTTTGCCGACAGTTTGTCGTCATCCGATGGTTTTTGCTCCTCTCGTAGAGAAATTATTGGAACAGGGGTATAAAAAATGGGAAATCGGAAATCTGTGGGGATTGTCGATTTTACCCAAAAAGGGAATAGATATCAGTTTTGATACACCTCTTTATATGATGAATACGCAAGCTTTTGCAATGGCTAAAGAAATAGGGGCGACACGAGCTTGTTTTGCTATAGAGGATACTTTGGAAAATATTCAAAAATTAGATCAACAAGCTTGTATTGAAACAACTTTTGTTATTTATCAAGATGTCCCCTTGTTTACAAGTGCCGTATGTGTTCGTTCTAACGCTTGTCAAGATTGTTTAAAAGGTAAAAAGTGGTTTGAAATTAAACAGGGGAAAGAGCAATATGATATCTTATCTCAAAATTGTGAAACAAAAGTTTTTGGCAGAAAGCCTCTTTGTTTGGCAAAAGAAGCAGCCTCTGTTCCGGCCGATTTTTATCGCATTGATTTCGTGGATAAGGCTTATTCCGTTGAGAGGGCTGCCTATTTAATTAAAGAACTTTGTCAGTTTAAAGACGTTCCGAACATAAGTAAAGGAAATATGTTCCGGCGACTTTAATTGTTCTCTAATTTTTCTCCTAATTGCAACCAACATTCTTCTGCAGAAGAAATAAGATTATCAATGGTTGATAACTCTTTTTGTAGGTTTGTAATTTCCTCAGAACTTAAAGGTGAGGTAAATTTCTGTTCTATATTTTTCTTTTTTTGATAAAGTTTTTCCATTTCTGATTCAAGCTGCTGCATTTCTTTTCGTAAAGGAGCTAAAGAAGCTCTTTTTTCGGCTTTACGCTTACGTTCTTCTCTGGCGGAGATTGTTTCTTTTTTTGTTTTTTCTATTTCTTCGGTTGTTTTTTCTAAAAGAAGCTTTTTATAATCTTCCAAGTCTCCATTAAAAGGTTTACAAGTTTGATTTTGAATAAGCCATAGCTTATCGGCAATAAGTTCAATTAAATGTAAGTCGTGCGTAATCAGGATAACCGCTCCTTCATAAGCGTTTAAGGCCTCTATTAACGCCTCTCTTGCATCCATATCCAGATGATTTGTCGGTTCGTCTAGAATTAACAAGGCTGGTGCTTCATAACACATGGCTGCAAAAAGAAGACGAGCTTTTTCTCCGCCGGAGAGCTTCCAGATAACGGTTAAAGCTTTTTCTCCTTCTAATCCAAAGCGAGCTAAATGAGAGCGAACTTTTGTTTCGGTGGCTTCTTTCATTAAGTGAGAAATAAAGGTAAGAGGCGTTTGTCCTAAAGGAAGTTCTTCTGCCTGATGTTGAGCAAAATAACCGACGGCCAGTTTTTTCGAATGTGTTATTGAGCCTTCCAGAAGTTTTAAACGTCCTGCTAAAAGTTTGGCAAAAGTTGATTTACCATTGCCGTTTGCGCCTAATAGGGCGATACGATCATCGCTATTGATTTGAAGTGTTAAATTTTTTAAAACAGCTTTTTCATTATAACCAACCGCTCCTTTTTCAAGCGAAATCAAAGGTGGCGCTAAATGAAGCGGATTGGGAAAGTCAAAGCGAGCTCCTCCTTCATCAGTCAGAAGGGTAATCGTTTTCATTTTTTCTAACATTTTAAGGCGGCTTTGAGCTTGTTTAGCTTTTGTTGCTTTGTAGCGAAAACGGTCTACGAAAGATTGCAAGTGCTGTCGTCTTTGTTCTTGCTTTGCCGCAAGTTTTTGTAACAGTTCTTGTTTTTGAGCCCGTGTTTGAGTAAAGGTATCATAGTTTCCGCTATAAAGTGTTAGTCCTTGATGTTCCAAATGCAAAATTTGGGTGCACAATGTATTAAGAATGGTTCTATCATGACTGATGAGCAGAAGCGTTCCTCTGTATTTTTGTAAATGAGAGACAAGCCATAAGACGGCTTCCAAGTCCAGATGATTTGTTGGTTCATCCAATAAAAGAGTATCCGAAGGGGCAAATAATGTTCCGGCTAACGCAACACGCATACGCCATCCTCCTGAAAATTCGGAAAGAGGACGGTAAATATCTTCTTCTTTAAAACCTAAACCGGTTAAAATATGGGCTGCGCGAGCAGGTGCACTATCAGCTTCAATCATTGTAAGACGTTCATGAATGTCGGCTAATTCATCCGGTCTTGCTACTTTTAGCTTTTCTAACAGATGTGTTCGTTCTATATCTTTTTGTAAAACGTAGTCTAAAAGAGATAATGAGAGATTTTTTAACTCTTGCTCCATATATGAAATTCGAGTTTTTGAGGGAAAGGAAACAGAGCCTGTTTCTGTTCCTATTTCTCCCAACAAAACACGAAATAGTGTTGATTTTCCACAACCGTTCAATCCAACCAGCCCGACTTTTTGTCGGTCAGAAATATGGGCGCTGGCGTGTGAGAGTAAAATTTTAGAGCCCATACGCACAGTAATGTCATTTATGTCAATCATGAAGGATAGAGTATCAAAAACTAGGATTATTGTAAAGTTTTTGATAAAGGGCTTGAAAAAATAAATATGATTGTTCTATATTTAATCCAAAGGGGAATAGGATGTTCTTTTTTATAACAACAATTTTAACGATTTTAGTCGCAGCTTACATTATTAAATCTTTGGTGTTGCCTCTTTCTGCGGCTTTATGGATTAAAATGATTTTAGCCGGATTGATTTTAATTGGTTCTCAAAAAATGGGAATTTATTGGCTTTTGGGAAACATTTTCCCTGTGTTGCAAATGAGAGGTGTTATGATTTTCTTTGGAATTGCTCAAGCCTGGATTTTTATTATGTTCTTGGGTGTTATAGTGTTAAATCTGTTGAGCTTATTTAAGGTTTTTATTCCAGGGGCTTTGCCGATTATGTTAATTGGCACTTTTTTTATTGCTGTTTTTTCCGTGTGGCAAGCTTTGCGTGTCCCTAGTGTTAAGGAGGTAAAAGTTGCTTTGAAAGAACTTCCTTCATCCTGGCAACCACTTCGGATAGTTCAATTGTCTGATTTGCATATCGGTTCTGGATTTAACGGAAAATGGTTAAAACAGGTCGTTACAAAAGTAAATGATTTATCTCCTGATTTAATTGTGATTACGGGAGATTTGATAGATGGTTCACCAGCTCAGCTGATGCCTGATTTAGAGCCGTTAAAAGACTTAAAAGCTGCTCAAGGTGTGTTTATGGTTTATGGTAATCATGAGTATTATTACGGGCCGGAACGATGGATGCCTGCGTTTAAGGAGTTAGGTTTAGATTTAGTTATGAATGAAGCGCGGCTTTTAACTCATCATGAAACAGCTTTTGCTGTGGGAGGCTTACCGATGCCTGGTGCTAATCGATTTAGTTTGCCCGGACCGCAATTATCTAAAACTTTTGAAAATATAGGTGGTAATGTTCCCCGTTTTTTGATGGCTCATTATCCAAGCCAAGTTTCGGACGCTGCAAAGCATCAGGTTCTTTTACAGTTTTCTGGCCATACACATGGCGGACAGTTGTTTTGGCCTTTTAACCTTTTAGCATCTTCTGCAAATAATGGGTTCTTAAAAGGTTTTTATCAAGTCGGGCCAACACGACTATATGTTAGTTCCGGGACCGGTTTGTGGGGAGGTTTCCCCGTCAGGTTGGGAACGAGTCCGGAAATTACACTTTTTATTGTCGAAAAAGCGGAAAAGCTCGACGCATAATATTTTCAATTTCTTCACATCTTGTAGTGTCTTCTTGGTGTAAGACAAAACCTGGATGTAAAGAAAATGGTTTTTGCGAACCAAGTGTTCCTTGTATTAAAACACGTTTTGGCATTTTTCCGGCTCTCGGCCAAAAAGGAACTAAAATAATTCCGCCTAATTTTTCGGAAAGGATAGAAAGAATTTCAGGGACTCTTTCAGTTCGGTGTATCAATGTGAGCGTTCCTTTTGGTTTTACCTTTTTGATACAGAAATGAAGCCATGTCGATAATGGAACACTTTCTTGATGTGCGATAGCAATTGTTTTGTTTTGTCGTTGAGGCGTTTCTGTAAAATAAGGAGGATTTGTGACGACATGATCAAATGTTTTACCAATAAGCTCTTTTGGCGGATGAGCAACATCTCCTTTTAAAATTTGCATTTCAACTTGGTTTAAAACAGCATTTTCTTTGGCTAGTTCTATCATTTCATCTTGGATTTCTAAGCCTGTTAAGGAGAGCCCTTTAATGCGTGCTTCTAAACAAAGAGAAACAGCTCCTGTTCCCAACCCCACATCTAAAATACTTTGTCCGGATTTTGCCTGTATAGATGCAGCTAATAAAACGGCATCGCTTGTTGCCCGATATCCGTCTTTTAATTGTTTTAAGCGCACAAGACCGCCCAAAAAATCATCTGTTGTATAATCATTCATAAGCATTCGTTTTAAAAATTAGCGACTTTGTCCACGATTAGCAGGGAAACGTCCAAAATTGCCAATCATTTCTTCCCACATACTTAAGTCTTTTCCATAAGTTTCTGTTTCGTCTTTGTCATAGGGTATTTCTATCCCATCGGCTAAGGTTAATTCTTGGATTTTTTCAACGACACCATCTTTGTTGAAAGTAATGACATCAACATTTCTTTCAATTTCTTCTGGCGGCAGGAATGCACGTTGTTGTTCTTTCGATGCAATATAAAGCCATGTTTCTTTTTCAAAAAGAGTAATAGATGTCGGAGACCCTATCAAACGAGTAACATCTTCTTTTGTGTGCTTACCTGTCTTTATGGCATGCAAACGAGTATCAGAAGGTGTATCACCGACTTGATTGGTCGGAAGATTACACGCTGTTAAACAAAGCCAACAAAAAGCACAAAAAAATAAACTTATCTTGCTCATTTTTATCTTCTTTCTTATAATCTATTTAAGATATAGTCGAAAAATACAAAAAAGGAAAGAAAAAATGCAACAATCTTCAGAGATGCCTTATTTAATAGATATTTATAAAATTCCAGAAAAAGGCAAAGAATTAATAATTAAAGCTAATGCTGAACAATGTGTGGCTATTGCTAAAAGATTGAAAATCCCAGCTGTTTTATCTTTGACAGCTTCTGCTAATATAACAAAAGGTTCCTCTATTCGAGTTCAATGTCGTTTTGAGGCCGATTTAAAACAAAATTGTGTGATTACATTGGAAACAATTCAAACACATGTTCAAGGGAAATTTGAAGAATTTTTTACGCCTTCTTCTGGAAGTTGTAAAAAAAATGATATCATTGAACTGGATATGGAGAACGAGGACCCCTTACCTTTGGAAGGGCATGAATTAGATGTCGGAGAGTTAATTTTAGAGCATTTGTCTCTGTCAATGAACCCGTATCCAAAGAAAGAAGGCTTGCCAGAAGATTTCTTTTTTAAAGATGAAAACTTCGATTCTCCTAAACAAGAAAGTCCTTTTGCAAAACTAGCTGATTTAAAGTTGAAAAAAGGCTCAACTTGATTTTATCTGTAAATTATGTTAGATTCAACCTGTTTAAAAAGAGGAGGGTGTGATGGAACAAAAAGAAAAGATACAGCCTATTCATCAAACAAAAGAAAATTTTAATCCTAAAACAGTGAATTTTGAAAAAATCGATATTCGGAATGTTCCGAGTTTTGATGAAAATAGTAGAACAGCAGAAGTTTTCGATGAAATTACATCAGATGGGAAAGTAACTCGCGAGGAATTTGGGCAGATGTTAAAAGCCCATTCTCAAATTATTCGAGATTTCCTTGTTGCTCAAGAAACTGTTGCTCGCATGGAAAAAGATCCAAACACCTCTCCGGCCGAACTAGATGCCGCTCGTTTTATGCTTCAATGGCTTATGATCGAGCGTGATAAATCTTATCAATATACATATCAAGCTTTCTTTTATAATCAGCTTTCTAAAGAAGAGATAAAAAAACGTGAAATGCGTCGTCAAATAGGGGAGCATATTAAATTAGATGTTAATCCGTATTTGATTTTTGGAATGGATGGTTCGGCTCATAAGATTTTTGATTATGCTCGAGAAAAAGAACAAAAAATAATGATGACGCCAGAAGAACTAAAAAAAACGCAACAGAAAATTCAAAAGAAATTAGAAGAATTAGTTGAAGTAAAAAGTCCAACAGAGCGAGATTTAATGTTGCAACGTTTCCTTCAAGAAGAAAGGCAACGTGTTGGCTAAAAAAGCTCTTGACAACTTGTAAAAAAAAGGATATATAAGAAGCCTTCTTGAAAAGAAGAGTAAATTTGTTAATAGAAGAAACGGAGAAAAAGCCATGAAACGTACATATCAACCTTCACAATTGGTTCGCTCTCGCCGTCATGGTTTCAGAAGCCGTATGGCAACAGTCGGTGGTCGCAAAGTATTAAGTGCGCGTCGTCGTAAAGGCCGTAAGGTTTTAAGTGCCTAAGACCTAGGGGTTTCCCATGGGATCTTTGGTGCGCTTGAAAAAACGCAGAGAGTTTATCAAAGTTGCTGAACAAGGGCAGAAATATGTGACTTCCGGTCTGATTTTACAAGCCCTTTTTCGTTCAGAAGATGCACAATTTCAGAATGTAATACGTGTTGGTTTCACGACAAGCCGAAAAATAGGAAATGCCGTGAAACGCAACCGTGTTCGTCGCCGCTTGCGCGAGGCTGCACGTTTGTTGCTGCCGCAGTATGGGATTTTTGGTATGGATTATGTGCTTATCGGTAGAGCGCGAACGGTTGATTTGCCATTTACTCAACTGATAGAAAATTTAAAAGAAGCTTTAAATAAAATAAAGGAGGCTTCTTAATGAATTTTCTACAAAAAATAGGTTTGTTTTTAATTGATTGTTATCGTGTCTTAGTTTCACCTTTTAAGGCACCATGTTGTCGATTCCAACCTACTTGTTCTCAATACGCAAAAATAGCGATACAAAAACATGGATTTTTTAAAGGAAGTCTGCTAGCATTCAAACGACTCTTAAGATGTCATCCCTGGGGAGGTTGTGGTTATGATCCAGTCCCTGATAATTTAAAGGAAAAATATACGAATGAAAAATGAAAATAAAGGTATTTTAACAGCAGTTTTATTGTCTTTGGTTGTTATTTTTGGAATGGAGTTATTGTTTCCAACGCAAAAAACAGTTCAAACCCCAGCTTCTACAAAGGTCGTAGCTCAAAATCAGCCTGTTGCAATAGATGAGACTATATCTGTCCCGGAAGTTATTCTCCCTTTAAAAAATGATACAAGTCCAACCGTCTTGATTCAAAGTGAAACTTTGTCTGGCTCTCTTCGTTTAAAAGGAGCTCGTTTTGATAATCTTGTTTTCTTGAAATATAAAGAAACAACAGCAACAGATAGTCCTGATGTTTCTTTTTTAACGCCAGAATTTTTTGCAGATTTTGCAGTATCATCTCTTGATAAAAATATTGAGGTGCCGACGGTTGAGACCGTTTGGAGTTCTTCTCATGCTGTTTTGACCCCAGAGCAGCCAGTTATTTTAACTTGGACAAATAAACAAGGCTTTATTTTTGAAAGAACAATCTCGTTAGATGAGAATTATATGTTCACAATCGTGGATAAAGTGAATAATCCGACAAAAGAAACGATTTCTTTAAGTTTTAATGGAAGTATAATACGTGTTAATCCTCCTGAGAAAGGAACAGCAACAGTTCATGAGGGCTTTGTTGGTGTTATGAATGGTACTTTGGAAGAAGAAAAATATCCTATTGTAAAGGATGAGCAAAAAATGTCATTTACGACAGAGGGAGGATGGATTGGACAAACTGATAAATATTGGTTGGCTGCCTTGGCTTTTAATCAAAAAATAGCAAATGTTAAAGCAGATTACTACTATCAAGAGCTTTATGGAAAAAATGTTTTTCTGACACGTTTTGTTATGCCGACAGTTTCTTTGAAATCGGGGGAAACAGTTGAAAATAAATCGTTTTTCTTCGCAGGGCCTAAAGAATTAAAAGTTATTACGAATTATATGGATAATTTGGGAATCGAAAAATTTGATTTAGCTATTGATTTTGGTTGGTATTATTTTTTAACAAAACCTTTTCTTTATATTTTAGGTTGGTTAAATCAATTAGTCGGGAATATGGGAATTGCGATCTTAATTTTTGCAACTTTACTGAGAATCTTACTTTTGCCGATTGCCGGAAAATCTTTTGAAAGTATGGCTAAGATGCGTAAATTACAACCTAAAATTCAAGAAATACAAGAACGCTTTAAACATGATAAATTGCGTCAAAATCAGGAAACAATGGCTCTTTATAAAAAAGCTCAAGTTAATCCTGCTTCCGGTTGCTTACCTTTATTTATTCAAATCCCTGTATTCTTCTCATTATATAAAGTTTTATCTGTTTCAATAGAAATGCGTCAAGCTCCTTTCTTTGGATGGATACACGATTTATCAGCTCCAGATCCAACCTCTGTTTTTACATTATTCGGATATCTTCCCTGGCCTATTCCTGGAATTTTAAATATCGGTGTTTGGCCCGTTTTAATGGGGATAACTATGTATTTACAGCAAAAAATGTCATCGCCGACAACAGGTAATACTCAAGAAAATCCGACAATGTCTGCGATGAAATGGATACCGCTGATTTTTATGTTTATGATGGGACACTTTGCTTCCGGTTTGGTTATCTACTGGACATGGAGTAATATCCTATCTATTGCTCAACAGCGTTATGTTATGCATAAATACGGTGTGGATAAATGAGTGAAAAAGAAGAACTCATAAAAGCCGGAGATCTTTTGTTTAATAAGCCTTGTGTGTTTATGTTAGGCGTGGCTCAGCCGGAACAAGTTCCGCCTGCAGACCGTCTTGAAATAGCATTTGCAGGTCGTTCTAATGTCGGTAAATCAAGTTTAATTAATGCTCTTGTTCGACGTAAGGATTTGGCTCGCGCTTCTGCGACGCCTGGTCGGACGCAACAGCTTAATTATTTTAATTTAGCTGATTTAATTTACTTAGTGGATTTGCCTGGCTATGGATTTGCTTATGCTCCGGAGAAAAATGTCAAGTTATGGAATAGTTTGGTTTTCTCTTATTTAAAAGGTCGTCCCTCTTTGCGACGTGTTTTCCTATTGATTGATTGTCGTCAGGGGATAACAAAAAAAGATCTAGAAGTAATGAAAATGCTGGATAAAGCAGCCGTTTCTTATCAAGTAGTTTTAACAAAAGTAGATAAATTGAAGCCGACAGCTTTGGAAAAAGTAAAAACAATAATGGAAGAGCAAATAAAAGAGCATACGGCTTGTTATCCGGAAATGCTTGTGACGAGTTCTGAGAAAAATCTAGGGATAGATACTGTTCGTGCAGCAGTCGCTGAGCTGTTGACGCACTAGCTTTATTTTAAGAGAAAATAAATTTTTATAGCCTGCTTGACGCAGGCTATTTCTTTGAGAGGAAAATAAGTTAATTTTTAGCAGTTTCTTTTGCTTTTTTAGTTTCTGCTTCTAAACGACTGCGATATAAAGCAGCAAAATCAATCGGTTGTAAAGCTAATGGAGCCAGACCTGCTTCTCGTGTTGTATTCGCAATAATGGCTCTTACATAAGGGAAAAGAAGATGAGGAATTTCAATCAGAAGAACTGGTTGAATATGCTCTTCTGGAAGATTTAGCATTACTAATCCACCATAAGTTAGTTCGCAGATAAAGGCTGTTTTTTCTTTTGCTTTTGCGTTTATTTTAACAACCAAATCAACGGTAAAGATATTTTTTTCTTTATCTACTTTTTTAGCATTAACATCAATAGAAATATCAATTTTAGGTGCGTCTGTCATTTCAGCAACTAGGAAAGGCATTTGAGGGGCTTCAAAAGAAAAATCTTTGATGTATTGGCTCAAGATTTGAAGATTAGGTTGTTGTATCTGTTGATTATCAGTCATTTTTTTCCTCTTAATGTTTTTATTGATGTTTTTCAAATGAAAACTATATATGAATATAATCTAAAAAAAAGATTTGTCAGTAAAAAAATATATACTTTTTGAAAAAGAACTGATATTCTATGCACGAAAGAAGAAAGAGGAAAAAATGCAAGCTGAATGGATTATTTTAACCGTCATAGTTGTTTTACTTGTTTCAAAGCTCATATCTGTATTGGGAAAAGAGCCTGTTCAAGGTGAAAAAGTGCGTTTAGTTTCTAAGAATTCTGGTCAGATATTAGAAATGCGCTTGATTAAAGGCAAGGAGTTAGAAAAAAAAGAAAAAACGCCGCTCTCTTTTAATGAGGAAGATTTTTTAATGGGAGCCAAAATGGCATTTCATGCAGTTGTTGATGCTTTTGCCTGTGGGAATAAAGAGGCTTTAAAACCTTTGTTATCAAAAAAAGTTTATGATGCTTTTGTGTCTGATATTGAAGAGCGTCAGAAGAAAGAGGAAAAAATGGAATTTTCTCTTATAGCTATAGATTCATCTAAAGTTCTTCAAAAATCTTCAGAGCAACAACCAACAACTGTGACCGTTGAGTTTATATCTGAGCAAATGAATGTTTTAAAAAATAAAGAAGGTGTCGTATTAGAAGGAGATCCGATTTTAATTACAAAAGTTTTAGATATTTGGACTTTTGAAAAAGAACCAAAGGGACGTTCTAATTGGGTCGTTACAGCCACTAAAAGCGAGGCATTTCATGCTTAGAGTAAGATTTTGGTTAACGGCTATTTTACTTGTATTAACGGCTTGTGCCAGAGAGCCGGAAAAGTCTTTTGAATTAAAACGAGTTTCTTTTAAAGAGTTACCCGGATGGCGTGAAGATGCTCTGAATGAGGCAATGCCGGCTTTGTTAAAAACGTGTTCTTCTCCCATTGAAGGATGGGAAAACTTTTGTACAGGTCTTATGCGTGTTCAAGATAGGTCAGAACGTCAGATCCGAAGTTATTTAGAAGCAATGCTTGTTCCTTATGAAGTTCGTTCTTATGGGCAAACAGAAGGGACGTTTACAGGATATTATGAAGCTTCTTTGCATGGTTCTTTTAATAAGTGTGAAAAGAATAAAGTACCATTATATGGTTTGCCGGAAGATTTAATTCGGTTGGATACACGAACAGTTTGTGAGCCCGGAGGCGATAAAGGAACTGTTATGGGAAGAATACAAAACGGCAAATTTCAACCTTACTTTACACGAGCGGAAATAGAACAACAGTCAGTTAATGCTCCTGTTCTTTTATGGGTTGACGATGAGGTGGATGCCTTTATTTTGCATATTCAAGGTTCCGGTCGTGTTGAAACAGAAAAAGGGGTCGTTCATGTTGGCTATGCAGGCAACAATGGGCATCCATTTCAAGGAATTGGCGGAATTATGGCAAAAGAAGGTCTTTTAGAGCCCGGAAAAGCCTCTATGCCTCATATTCGAGCGTGGTTACAGAAAAATCCCGAGAAAGCTCGTGAGTTGATGGCTAAGAATCCGCGTTTTATTTTCTTTCGTATTTTACCTGAAGCCGATGGACCAATGGGAGCCGCCGGTGTTACTTTAACGCCGGAAAGAAGTTTAGCCGTTGATCCGCGTTTTATTCCTTTAGGTAGTCCACTTTATTTAGTGACAACCGATCCCGATGGCGAACCTGTGGAGAAATTGGTTGTTGCACAAGATATCGGTTCCGCAATTAAAGGAGCTGTTCGTGGAGACTACTTTTGGGGATATGGTGAAAAAGCTTTTCAAAAAGCTGGTCGGATGAAAAGTGCCGGACGATATTATTTGCTTTGGCCAAAGGGACAGGAACCTCCGGTTTCTTTCTAAGGAAAAGATATGAAAAGTGATGATGAAGCTATATGGAGAGCTTATATAAAAACAGTTTCTCCGTTGAAAAAAAAGAGTCTGCCTAAAGTACGTTCTGTTAGACGTTTTTTCTTATTTACTCCTTTTCTTCCGCCTCGTTTGGATTTACATGGCTTGACACTACAGCAAGCGTATGAAGCTTTTATTGATTTTTTTGATTTGCATGTGAAAGAGAAAACGCGAAAAATTGTTGTTGTAACCGGAAAAGGGCCTAATGGAAAAGGCTCTTTAAAAAAAGAGTTTCCTTTATGGCTTGAAAAAAAAGAAATAAGAGATAAAATAAGCCACACAGAAATTCCTCCAGAACATAAAGGAGGAGCCGGTGCTGTTATTATTTATTTAAAACGGAATACTTAAATGTTGGTAATGGGAATCGAATCCAGTTGTGATGAAACAGCTTGCGCTATTGTTTCGGAGAAAAAAGAAATTCTATCATCAGTTGTTTGGTCTCAGTATGAAGAGCATCGCCGCTTTGGTGGAGTCGTTCCGGAAATTGCGGCTCGAGCTCATTTGGAGCAGGTTGATGTGATTGTTAAAGAAGCGATAGAAGAAGCTCATATTGATTTTTCTGATTTATCCGGTGTGGCAGTTGCCGGAGGACCTGGATTAATCGGAGGCGTTATTGTGGGGGTTATGACCGCAAAAGCCATCGCTATGTCCCATAATTTGCCGTTTATAGCAGTTAATCATTTAGAAGGACATGCCTTGATGGCTCGATTAACAAATGAGATAGAATTTCCATATTTGCTTTTATTGACTTCTGGGGGACATTGCCAAATTTTAGTTGTTAATGGTCCAGGTAAGTATGAGCGGTTAGGAGGAACAATAGACGATTCTGCAGGAGAAGCTTTCGATAAAGTGGCTAAGATGTTAGATGTCGGCTATCCCGGTGGACCAAATGTTCAACGCGCAGCTTTATTGGGAAATGCAAAAAGATTTAATTTACCTCATCCAATGAAGGGACGTCCAGGATGTGATTTTTCTTTTTCAGGCTTGAAAACAGCTGTTCGACATCAAATAGAATTGTTAGGAACATTAACAGAGCAAGATAAAGCCGATATGTGTGCTTCTTTTCAAGCAACCGTCGTTGATACAATTATAGATCGTTTAAAGCATGGTATTCAGATATTTCAGGAGAAGTATCCTCAAGGTAAACAGTTGGTCGTTTCAGGAGGAGTCGCTGCTAATACCATTTTACGAAACGCTTTGGAAAACTTAGCACAAAAAAAACACTTACAATTTGCAGCTCCTCCAATAAAATTGTGTACAGATAATGGTGTTATGATTGCATGGGCTGGAATTGAACGATTACGTTTGGGGTTAACAAACACTTTGGATTTTCGAGCACGTCCCAGATGGCCACTTGACAAGCCTTTAGAATAACTCTATCTTGATTAAGATGTCTTTAAGTAAGGAGAAAACCAATGAATATAATTGATGATTCCAGTTTCGAAACGGAAGTTATGAAAGCCTCAAAGCCTGTTTTAGTCGACTTTTTCGCGGAATGGTGTGGCCCCTGTCGTCAAATGTTGCCAATTGTCACAGAAGTTGCTGAAGAAATGGCTGATAAAATTAAAATTGTTAAAATGAATATTGATGATGCTCCGAAAACACCTACTCAATTTGGAATACAAACAATTCCGACTTTTATGCTGTTTAAAAATGGAAAGGCAGTTGATAAAAAAATTGGCAGCATGCCTAAATCACAGTTAGTCGAATGGATTAACTCTCATATTTAATTTTTTCTCGTCGCATTATAAAAATGAAGAACTATTTTAAAAGTTCTTCATTTTTTGTTTACTATTTTATTTTAAACTACACACAGCTTTATGTATGTTTTAGAGGTAAAAATGAAAAAAATACTCTTCTTCGTGTGTGGTTTAATTTTGTTTTATTCATCAGCATATGCTTTCAACTCGTCTAAGGAACCTATTTTGCAGGTTCTTTCTTATGTAAAACAAAGAAATTCTGTTGGACTTCATGCTGCCGTTCAAAAAGGTTTGTCCATCGATTCCGTAGATAGTTTAAATAGAACGGCGTTGTGCTTTTCAGTTATGGCGGGTGATCATGTTGGATATGACATGTTAATTAAAGAAGGTGCTTCAACGAACCATGCCTGTATGCGTCAGATGCCTCAATCACAATTAAAAAAGTTTTATACTATTCATCAAAATTGTGGTCCTATGGGATGCTTGCAAAAACAAGTTTTACCTTTTTATAAACAGCCTTATTTTTGGTTAGGAACCGGAGCTGCTTTGGCAGGGGGTACTGCTTTGGCTTTTGTTATCGCAGATAGTGGAGATGATGATAAGAATGAAAGTAGTAATGGAGGTTCTGATTTACCGCCTTCAGTAGAGCCAGGAGAAGAAGAAATAGCTGCGACATTTAGAACACCAGAATTTACTCAAGAAAATTTTCAGAATGGTTCTAACTTCTTAGGGCAAATTAAAGCAGAATATGCTTATGCTCGAGGTTATACAGGAACGTATATTGACCCAGATACAGGTCTTTCTACTGGAGAGGCTGTCGTCGTTGGTATTATTGATAATGGATTAGATTATACTCATTCAGATTTGACGAATAATGTTTTACGAGATGATCTTAATAATGTTATCGGAGCTAATTTTAACTATGGTCCTTGTCGCAATGGTGATCGGACTAATTGTTGGGTTTACGAAAATGGGACGGCAACTTTTTATGAAGCTGATGGAACAATAGGAAAAAACTCAACAATCGACCAAGCTGATTGGGATGAATGGGTTCTATTATTCCCGGATGATTATGATTGGGATGCCGTTCAAGGGGATCCTATGCCTCCGACAGAAGCGAATAGTCATGGAACACATGTCGCAGGAATTATAGCTGGTTCTAAAAATGGAAATGGAATGCATGGCGTTGCTTATGATGCAAAAGTTGTTTCTATTCAAATGCCTTTTGACATGGCTAGAGCTTATGATGATGATTTAGTGAATGCTTTTAAAACAGTGATAGATAATGGTGCTGTAGCGATTAATAACAGTTGGGGAACTACTCTTTATTTGAGCAATGAAGTTTTGCTTAATCAGTTGTTTTTTGATGCAGTCTATGAAAATAGTTTGAAAAAAGGTTTGGAGTATGCTATCGCGGATACGAATGATCAAGGAGAACAAAAAAGAAAAACAATTACTGTTTTTGCGGCCGGAAATGATGGTAATGATTATACACCTTCTATCGAGGCGGCTGCACCGCAAGTTATTCCGCAGTTATTGTATTATCGAGACGCAGAGAATAATTTACAGCCTTTTACAGAGTTTCCTACAGATACAAGTACGATTGCTTCCAGTTTGTTCTTGAGTGTCGTATCTGTCAATTCAGAGAATAAATTAACTTATTACAGTCAAAAATGTGGTCCAGCAGCAATGTGGTGTTTAGCAGCGCCTGGTGGAGAATTGTTTTTAGATAATAATGACAATATTGTGGGAGAGGGAATTGTCTCAACCGTTCCGGGAAATACATACGAAACTATGCAAGGAACCTCGATGGCTGCCCCCGTTGTAACGGGTAGTATCGCTGTCATGACAGGGGCTTTTCCGTATTTATCTCCTGAAGAAATTGTTGCGATTTTATTCGAAACGGCAACGGATTTAGGAGATGCTGGTGTTGATGAAGTTTACGGACATGGTTTGTTGAACCTGGAAGCGGCAACACGTCCTGTGGGGAATTTGACTTTAGCGGCTGGTAATTCTGCTAAAACAGAGCAAGTTGCTTTAGCTGGAAGTCGAGTAACACTCCCTCATATTTTTAACTCAGCTTTAGCAGAGCATTTGCCTCAGCAAATTGTTATGTTAGATAAATATGCGCGTGCTTTCCCAATTCCAACATCTAATTTAATTGCTTCTACACATCGCTCTAAACAAGCTTTCGCAGACAATTTAAAAATGTTTACTTTGGGAAATCCTGTTCAAAAGATGAATGTGTCTGAGAATTTCTCTATGGCTTTTTCAGAAAGTCGTCATTTGGATTCTGATTTAAATGTTGGTTCTTTTGATATGACTTTCCATTTGGGAGAAAATGCCTCTTTTAACTTATTCTATACAGAAGATACGATGCAAACAAGAGGAGATTATTTTACAAAAAATTTAAAGAATCCTTTTATTGCGATGGATAATGCTTATGGACTTGAAAATTCATTTAAATTGAATGATAAACTTAATTTTAAGATGTCTATGGCAATAGGAGACAATGGTTTCTTTGACGGTAATGATTTCTTGGACTTCGAACAAGATGATGCAATGCAAACTTCTTCAGCCGAGGTAACATATCAACCGTTTAAATATCTTTCCGTTGGCTTTTTGGGAGGACTTTTGCGTGAAGAAGATTCTTTCTTAGGCTTATCTGGTCAAGGAGCCTTTAATACATCATCAACTTCTACTTACTTTATGGGAACTAAAATAGGTCTTTATCCAACAGAAAAGTTATCACTAGAGGCAAGTTATTACTATGGTTTAAGTAATACAGCTGGTCAAATGAATGCTTTTATGCATATGACAGATTTAACAAGCGATAGTTTTGCGGTTAATGCGAAATATCAATTAGAAAAAGAGGCTTTTGTCGGATTACAAATGTCTTCGCCTTTAAGAGTGCGTTCAGGTCGAGCTAACTTTGATCTGCCAATTGGACGAGATTCTGTGACGGATGAAATTTATAGAGAAAACTTTGATGTTTCAATGAAACCTAAAGCACGCGAATTGAATTTCGGACTTTATTATGCTCAATCCGTTGATGATTTAACTTTCCAAGCAGAAATTGGGACTCGGCTTCATCCTGATCATATAGAAGATGCTCGTCCAGATCATCGTTTGATGATGAGTATCGGGTGGCAATATTAAAGGAAAAAGAAAAGCTCCCAAAAGGGAGCTTTTTTATACTCTACCTAATTGACGTAAAGCTGCTGTTGTAAGCATAGTATGACGTTGACGCCATTTCTTCATTTGTTGGCGAACGGTTTGTAAAGTTTTAGGCTGAAGTCTTATATGTTCTTTTAATGCTTCTCTGCGATTATCTTGTAGCATTTCTGTAAGCCGAATATATCCAAACTTTGGAATGTTAACACCTTTCGTTTCATTTTGAAGCGTTTTAGCCTTTTTTTCCATTAATTCATCGGGTTTCAAGCTTCCGGGAGCTTTCCCATCATCTTTTAAAACTTCTACTAATTTGTCCTCTTGTTTCTTTAACTCCTTCGTTAAACCATTCCCTTCTTCTGTTAGACTAAAAGGATTAGCGCCAGCTATACGAATGAAACGATTTTTTTGCTCATCAGTTAAATGAAAACCATGTTTTTTTTCAGCATCTTCAATTTCTTTTTTTGCAATAGACATACGATAAAGTTGCATGCGCTTTTCTAACTCTCGTATTTTCTTTTTGTTTTCTTCAGTATGCTTAAAAGAATTATTATGGAAGTTTTCAGCTTCTGTATTATCACCGTGCAAGTTGTTATGGTCGTTTTGTTTTAATTTATAAATCGCCATGTTTTGATTGATAATATCTCTAGGTATCTTAAGAGATTGAGAAAATAATTTTTTTTCTGTTATATCGCGAATAGGCACAGCAAACTTAATCGTCCAGTTTGTCTTTGGTTTTTCAGTTTGTTGACGCATTCGTTCTGGTTCAAACATAATATTCCTCTCTTTATTTTATGATATCAAAAATAGGGGATTTTGTCAATGTTTTGAACAGAAATGTATATTTCAGTTAATACATATCTTTTTCAATAATTCCACCGCCTAGGACGATATCATTATCATAAAATACCATTGATTGTCCTGGTGTAATGGATTTTTGTGGTTTTTCAAAATGGACATGTACTTTATCTCCCTCAGGGACAATCAGAGCTGGCTGAGGAATGGCTGTTGAACGTTGTTTCGCTTGAACTGAAAGAGGTCCAGTCAATTTGGAAACAGCAATCCAATTTAAGTCAGAGACAAGAGCATCTTGCTTTTGAGCATCTGTAGCTGAACCAACCCATACTATGTTATGATGAGCATCTAACTCTAAAACAAAAAGTGGTTCGGTGTAGCTTATTCCTAATCCTTTTCGTTGACCAATAGTGTAGTTCCAGTACCCTTGATGGTATCCCAGTATGGTTCCATTAACATGCATGATTTTCCCTTTTTTGGGGGGGATTTGAAGTAAATCATTATAGTCTCCAGCATAAAAATCTTGGCTGTCTGGTTTGTCGTAAGTGTCCAAATTTCTATTTTTGGCTAAAGTTCTGACCTCTTCTTTTGTTAAATCTCCTAAAGGAAAAAGAGTATGAGCTAATTGATTTTGAGTTAAGCGATAGAGGAAATACGTTTGATCTTTCTTTATATCAATGCCTCTTTTTAAAATATAACGTCCATTTTCTTCTTCAATTCTAGCATAATGACCGGTCGCAAAATAATCAAAATGAATACCTGCTTCAAGCGCTTTTTGTTGGAGTAATCCAAATTTCATAACAGCATTACATTTTACACAGGGATTAGGAGTAATTCCTTGCAGATAAGCTTCTTTAAAATAAGATAAAACCAAACGTTTATAATCTTCTGAGCAATCAAAAACGTATGTTTCAATGCCAATTTTTTCTCCAAATAGATGGATGTCTTTGATATCTTTTTTTTCTTCTGAACCATAACAAGCGTTTCCAGCAGCTTTTAATGCGGGTATATCTTTATCATAAATAGACATGGAAACACCAATGACATGATATCCTTTTTCTTTTAAAAGGCAGGCGACTAAAGAAGAATCAACTCCACCGCTAAGACCAACTATAACTGTTTTTGGCATTTTTGCTCCTTACAGTTCTTCATCATTTCTTTCAATAGGCATATTCTCTTCAAAAGTTTCTCCCTTATGAAGGTGAAAAGTATCAACTTTTGCACCGGGAAAGGTCGAAAGTACTTCTTGAACCAAAGGATGAAGAGAAAGAGTTTCTTTTAACTTGCGTTTGTTTTCTTGAGCTTCTTCTTTAATCGAATGTCCTCCATTTCCTTCTACAAGAGCAATATCCCATTTAATGCCTGTTTGAGCGTCTAAAAATTGTCGAAGTGTTTGACATAAATTCCCAGGAGCTTCTATCGGTGCAGAAAAATGAAGTTTGCCCATACCGACTTCTATAGGATGAACAAAATTAGCAACATTGAAAGATAATAACATTTCTCCAGCTTTTTTGGCAAGAATAACAATATCCATTACGGATTGAATTTGTGGGCGATTAAAAGATAGGGGTGTTTCTGAAGAGGCTTCGGAAAGCGAAGCTGTTTTAGTGCTTGTTTGAATAGAAGGAGCTAAATTTTCAGTTTTTTTTTGAGCCTCTGCCGTTATGGCTGGATTTTTTTTAAACTCTTCAATGAGTTCAATAGGACTTGGCAGCTCGGAAGCATAAGCCAAACGGATTAAAAGCATTTCTAAAGATTTTAAAGGACTTTCAGAAAATTTAATTTCAGAAATTCCTTTGAGAAGCATTTGCCAAGTCCGAGTTAAAGTGCTGATAGCTAAAGAGGAGGCCATTTTTTGTCCCATTTCTTTTTCCGTTTCTGAAATGGTAATGTCATTTGTTAGCTCTGGCGAGATTTTAATACGAGTGAGCCAGTGCGTTAATTCTAATAAATCTTGAGCTAAAATTAAAGGATCTGTTCCTAAATTATATTGATTTTCTGCAGCTTGTAGGGTTTCTTCGATTTTTCCTTGCATCAACTTTTCATAAAGATTGAACAGAACTGTTTTGTCAGTTAACCCAATCATTTGTCGAACTTGCTCAGCTGTTACATTTCCGTTTCCATGAGCAATAGCTTGATCCAATAAAGATAGACCATCTCGAACAGAACCATCCGCCGCCTTTGCAATAAGCGCAACAGCTTCTTCTTCGGCAGTTACATTTTCTTTTTGAATAATCGTTTTAAAATAATCTGTTAATGTTTTTTGATCGATTCGTCTTAAGTCAAAGCGTTGACAACGAGAAAGAATAGTGACGGGTACCTTACGAATCTCAGTTGTAGCAAAAATAAACTTTAAACGCTCCGGTGGTTCTTCTAGTGTTTTTAAAAGAGCATTAAAAGCAGATTTTGAAAGCATATGTACTTCATCGATAATGTATATTTTATATCGCGCTGATAAAGGATTATACTTAGCTCCTTCAATAATTTCGCGAATATTATCAACCCCGGTGTTACTGGCAGCATCAATTTCAATTACATCAACATGGCAATCATTGGCTATATCCTGACAATGCTTGCAGACACCGCAAGGATTCGGCGTCATGCCGCCTTTCCCGTCAGGTCCAATACAGTTTAAGGCTCGAGCGATAATACGGGCTGAGGAGGTTTTCCCAATACCGCGAATTCCTGTTAGAATATAAGCTTGAGCTAGGCGATCTTTTTGAATAGCATTTGTAATCGTTCGTACAAGAGCCTCCTGTCCGATTAAGTCAGAAAAAACTTTCGGTCGATATTTACGGGCTAGAACTCTGTATTTTGTTTGCGGTTCGTTTTCCATGCTCATTCCTAAAGGTTGGTGGAAGGGCAGAAAACGACCCACTTGCTAAGGTTGAGCTGCTTTCTTCCGAACCTGACTCGGTTTCCTGAACTTGTGTCCGCTTTTGTCCTTCCGTTTATAAGTATTCTGATTTTTGAGAAAAATGCAAGGGAAAAATAAAAAAAGACTTTATTCAAAAAAGATTGACAAAAAACAAAAAGAAGTTTATTTTATTTTTTCCTTCTGATTATGAAGGAATGAAAATAAATATAAATAGGATATATAGTTATGTTAACAAAAGAGAAAGTCACAGAAATTGCTTTAGAAACTTTTGATGAGTATGTGGGTAAAAAAATAAAGCCAGAACAAAATTTATATCTTGACTTAGGTCTCGATAGTTTGGATTATGTTGAACTTGTTCTTAATCTTGAAGAAAGATTAGCTGCTTCCTTAAGAACAATGGATTTAAATGCTAATAAAGCCAAAACAGTCCAGGATGTTTTAAATTTTATATATATTGATATGGGATTTGAAAAACAGCAAGAAAAACCAATAACAATATCTAAAAAGCAATTTTTACCATTTTTCAATATTCAAAAAGGAAAAGAAAATGACAGAACAAGAAATTCTTGATAAAAGTCTTGTTAATGCAGTTTTACAGACTGATCTGACAAAAGTTCGTTTTTTGCTTGAACGAGGAGCTAATCCCAATGCAAAATATCTTGAAAATAGGGAATTTTGTTGGTATGAGCCAGTTGTTTATTTGGTTGCAAAACGGGGTGATGCAGCTATGTTGCAAGATTTTATTGATCATGATGTTAAAGTGGATGCTTTTTTATTAGATGCAGCGGAACAATCTAAAGAACCTCAAAAGCCTGTTTCTATTATTCGTGCGGAGATGCGTCGCCGAGATATTTTGAAGCTAATTTTCTCTAAAGGGCGTAATAATTTCGAACGGTTTTGATAATTAAAAAACGGAGCGTTGATTGCTCCGTTTTTTTGTATTTTAATTTTTGGCATGCTTTATAAGAGGGCATTTTTTGTCTGTCATAAAAATTTAATTTTCTTTTTTGAAAAAATGTGTATGATGAAAAACAAGTTTTAATAAAAAGGAGAGATTTATGACAAAAGCACTCGTGTTTCCTGGCCAAGGTTCTCAATCTGTCGGTATGGGAAAAGATTTATTTGATGCTTTTTCAAGCGCTAAAGATGTCTTTTTAGAAGTCGATGATGCTTTAAGCATGAAATTATCCGAAGTGATTTTTAATGGTCCAATAGAAGACTTAACTTTAACTCAAAATGCGCAACCGGCGTTAATGGCTACCTCAATGGCTGTGGTTCGAGTATTAGAAAAAGATTATAATCTTTCTTTGCCAGAGCAGTTTTCTTATGTGGCAGGACATTCTTTAGGACAATATGCCGCTTTATGCGCTAGTGGCGCTCTTTCTTTGGGAGATACAGCTCGATTGTTGCAAAAGCGAGGCTTGGCCATGTCTCGGGCAGCAGAAGAAAATCCAGGGAAAATGGCAGCTATTATTGGTTTATCGATTGAGGACGTGAAAGAAATTGCTGAAAAGACAGGTTCTTTTGTTGCTAATGATAATTCAATCGGACAAGTAGTTTTAAGCGGTTCTTCTGAGAATATTGAAAGAGCTTTGCCGTTGGCAATAGAAAAAGGTGCTAAACGTGCTTTGCCGTTAGTGGTTTCCGGTGCCTTTCACAGTCCTTTAATGAAAAAAGCTCAAGAAGAAATGACAGAAGTTTTAGAAAATGCACCTATTCAGACACCAAAAATAGCTTTGGTTGATAATGTGACAGCAAAGGCAGTAACGAATCCAGTAGAAATAAAAAAACTTTTAATAGAGCAAATAACTGGCTCAGTCCGATGGACGGAGAGTGTGCAGTATATGAATCAGCAAGGTGTTAATATGTTGGTAGAAGTAGGCGCTGGGAAAGTTTTATCTGGTTTAACAAAACGAATTGTGGCAGAGATGAAAGCAATTTCAATAAATAATATTTTATCTCTTGAAGAATTTGTAAAAACGTTATAAATATAACTTAATATTAGAAAAAAAAGGAAAAGGATATGTTTGATTTTAAAGGAAAAACAGCTCTTGTAACTGGTGCAACGGGTGGTATTGGTCGTCAAATTGTAAAAAAATTACATTCTTTGGGATGTACGGTTGCCATCACAGATATGAATAAAGAAGTTTTAGATGCTTTTGCTGCTGAGTTAGGAAGTAATGTTTTTACTTATGAAGCGAATCTTACGGATGCAGACAGCATTTTAAAGCTTGTTAAAGATGCTGAGACTGATATGGGAAAAATAGACATTCTCGTTAATAACGCAGGGATTACAAAGGATGGATTGTCCATGCGTATGACGGACGAGCAATTTAAGCTCGTTTTAGAAATTAATTTGATTGCAGCATTCCGTTTAATGCGGGCAGTGATGCCGGGTATGATGAAGCGTCGTTATGGCCGAATGGTTAATATGGCGTCAGTTGTGGGTGTTATGGGGAATGCTGGTCAAGCAAACTATTCCGCCTCAAAAGCGGGATTAATCGGGACAACCAAGTGTATTGCTCAAGAAGTCGCAAGTCGAGGCATTACAGCAAATTGCGTTGCTCCTGGCTTTATTAAAACGCCGATGACAGATGTATTGTCGGATGAGGCAAAAGCCAAATTAACAAGTACTATTCCAATGGCTCGTTTAGGCTTGCCAGAGGATGTTGCTAATGCTGTTGTTTTTTTGGCCAGTGATGAAGCGTCTTATATCACAGGTCAAACCATTCATGTTAATGGTGGCATGGCAATGATTTAAAAAAGGGGTTTGACGCTCCCTTTTTTCTGTGCTATAACGCTTGAGTTCAAGAAAAGAACCATCATTACAGCATAGAGTAATTGATGTTTTTTGTGTTAATAATTTAAAGGAATTAAAAATGAGTGATATTGCTGAACGCGTAAAAAAGATTGTTGTCGAACACTTAGGTGTTGATGAATCTAAAGTCGTTGACGATGCAAGTTTCATGGATGATCTTGGCGCAGACAGCCTCGATACAGTCGAGCTTGTCATGGCTTTTGAAGAAGAATTCGGTTGTGCAATCCCAGATAATGCTGCGGAAAAAATCCGTACAGTAAAGGATGCAATTGATTTCATCGAAAAAGCTGTTTAATTCATTGTGAGTAACTCAAGCGCTTAACCATTCGTTTTTCGAATGGAATGGCGCTTGTGCTTTTTTAGAATAGAGGATAAATTGATGAGACGAGTTGTTGTAACAGGGATGGGGATTGTTTCTCCGTTAGGATATGGACTTGATGTAAACTTAAAAGGAATTACCGCAGGAAAATCGGTTATTCGAAACATTGATACTTTTGATACGACAGATTATGTTGCTAAAGTTGCTGGATATGTTCCTAAAGGAACAGAAGCCGGTCAATTTAATGCAGATGAAATTATTCCACCTAAAGAACAGCGTCATATGGATCAATTTATCGTATATGGTGTAGCAGCAGCTACGGCCGCAGTTGAAGATTCTGGTTGGAAAGCAGAAACTGATGAAGATAAAGAACGAACAGGTGTCTTATTAGGATCTGGTATCGGTGGTTTAAAGACTATTGCTGAAACAGTTATTTCTTTAAACGAAAATGGACCTAGACGTGTTTCTCCTTTTTTTATCCCAGCTTGCTTGATTAACTTAATTTCTGGTCATGTGTCTATTAAGTATGGCTTTCAAGGTCCTAATCATGCCGTTGTTACGGCTTGTGCTACAGGGACACATGCAATAGGGGATGCCGCTCGTCTGATTCGTTGTGGAGAGGCGGATGTGATGGTTGCTGGCGGTGCTGAAGCGGCTATTTGTCCGATTGGCATAGCAGGCTTCTCTCAGGCTCGAGCTCTGTCGACACATTTTAACGAAACCCCAGAAAAAGCCTCTCGTCCTTGGGACAAAGATCGTGATGGTTTTGTCATGGGAGAAGGTTCTGGTGTTTTAGTGTTAGAAGAATATGAACATGCTAAAAAGCGTGGAGCCAAGATTTACGCAGAACTTGTCGGGTATGGTATGTCGGGGGACGCTTATCATATTACGGCTCCGGGCAATAATGGTGGCTATCGAGCGATGAAAGCTGCCTTAAAAAATGCTGAACTTAACCCAGAAGACGTTGACTATATTAATGCTCATGGGACATCTACGCCGGTTGGAGATATGGTTGAACTTAATGCAGTTAAATCGATGTTTTCAGGTTGCTTGGATAAAGTTTCTATGTCTTCTACGAAATCTGTTGTCGGTCATTTATTGGGCGCAGCAGGAGCAGTAGAAGCAATTTATTCTATTTTAGCTATGAACAACAGTGTTTTACCTCCGACTGTCAACTTAGATAATCCAGACGAAGGAACAGAAGGAATTGATTTGGTTCCTAATGTCGCACGGGAAAAGAAAATAAATGTAGCATTGTCTAATTCCTTTGGCTTCGGTGGAACGAATGCGACTTTAATTTTTAAAAAGATTTAGAAAAAAAGTGCTTTTATCCCTCCTCATTGTCGAGGAGGGAATTTTTTTATCTTAAGTTTTATAAATTTGACAGTAGACACTCTAAAAAAAATACTATACAATTAAACTACTTATTTAATAAGCAATAAAAGAAATGTGTATTATAGAAGGCATAAATTATATGAAAGAAACGCAACAAGAAAAAGGTCGTAGCATAATTGAGATTTTAGGAATTTTGGTTGTAATCGGTGTATTGAGCATAGCGGCATTGTTTGGATTTACGTATGCGATGAACAAGTATAAAGCGAACGAGACAATCCACGATGTGATGTTACGTGCCTCGAATGTGCCGATGATAGATGAGTATTATCAGATACGACCGACGGGATATGGGTTTAAGTTTCCGGATTTACAAGATGAGTTGTCTTCTATGGGTTATACGA
>CALXXX010000007.1 GCA_944392795.1 uncultured Alphaproteobacteria bacterium
GGGGGGGGGGGTAATTTTGTTAGAAATGAACATCTGCGTCTCCTTATTTTGTTGGTAAAATAATCATATCTTATTCATAGTTGATTTGTCTATATGTTTTTTTATTGAAAAGGAAAATTCTTTAGAAATTCATCCTTGGAGGTAAATTTCGAATTCGAATCAGGTAGGGCTTTAAAATCTTATCGCGGCTCATAATATGCCCTAGAAGCCAAACATTTAGAAAGTTAGCTAATTTCATGGAAATTTTTCTTTTTTCCTCAATGGAGGGAGCTACATCAAATTGTTGTCTCATTTCAGAAACATTATGAATGAAAACTTGATGGCTTTTCATATGGTTCTCAATATCTGGGAATTGGATTCGTTCCATAATACCTTCTTCATGAGAAAAGTGATTACGTGCATAATCATAACATTTTTCAAAAACTTTCTCAATCATAGGAAAGTCATCAACTTGAGAAGCCATATATGCCTGATTAACAACATTTAAAAAAGCTTTATGTTCATCATCCAATGGAGGATAATCTAACATCATACTGTCACGCCAAGTTGCTAAAGGCATTTTACTTCTCCTTTTTACACGTTAAACAAGAAATGGACAACATCTCCATCTTGTATAACATAATTTTTCCCCTCTGAGCGAAGTTTTCCTTGTTCTCGCGCGCCACTTTCTCCATGGCAGCGGACATAGTCATCATATGAAACAACTTCCGCTCGAATAAACCCTTTCTCGAAATCAGAGTGTATAACACCAGCTGCTTCCGGAGCAAGAGCTCCTTTTTTGACCGTCCACGCATGAACCTCTTTAGGCCCAGACGTGAAGAACGTCAATAAATTAAGTAGATTATAACCTGCTTTTATGATTCGATTCAAGCCCGTTTCTTCTAAACCAAGAGAATTTAAAAATTCTTTTTGCTCTTTTGGGTCTGTCAGCAATGCGACTTCTGCTTCAATCGCAGCCGAAATAACGACAGCTTGATTTCCTTCTTTTTTAGCAAATTCAAATACTTGTTCAGAATATTTATTGCCTGTGGCAGCTGCTTCTTCTTCTACATTGCAAGCATAAAGAACGGGTTTCGCTGTTAATAAAAAAAGTGATTTAAAAAGTTTTTTTTGTTCGATATCCTCTGGTTCTACACTTCTGGCAGGTTTTCCTTCTCGCAGAGCATTTAAGCATGACTGCATGATTGGTAGCATTTCTTTAGCCTCTCTATCATTCGCTCGAGCTTTTTTCTCTAACGGAATGATTCGCTTTTCCAGACTTTCTAAGTCTGCCAACATGAGCTCTGTTTCAATTGTTTCGGCATCTCGTACCGGATCAATTGAACCTTCCACATGCGTGATATCGTCATTTTCAAAGCAGCGCAGAACATGAATAATCGCATCAACTTCTCGAATATTGCCTAAGAATTGATTCCCTAATCCTTCTCCTTTTGAAGCGCCACGAACAAGACCAGCAATATCAACAAACTCCAATTGTGTATGGACAAGTTTTTCTGCTTTGTCTATTTGTTGCAATATTTCCATTCGAGAATCTGGAACAGCGACTCGACCTATATTTGGTTCAATGGTACAAAAAGGATAGTTCGCAGCCTGAGCAGCTGCTGTTGATGTAAGAGCATTAAATAATGTTGATTTACCAACATTTGGAAGCCCAACGATACCGCAATTAAATCCCATGGATTTTATCTCCTACTTTTTGTGCATAAGCAGAATCACCTTTTTCAAAGAAAATGTCAAGGTTATCTGCCAGAATTTCTAATATTTTTTCTAGCTGTTCTTTCTCTGCCTTAGAAAAATCAGATAGGACATAATCTGCTACTAAAGCTTTATCTCCGGGATGACCGATACCAATACGAACGCGTGTATACATATTACCTATGTGAGAATCAATGCTTTTGAGACCGTTGTGTCCTCCTGCACTACCACCTGTTTTAATCCGAACGATTCCCGGTTTTAAGTCTAAGTCATCATGAAAGACCAGGATATGGCTCGGTTCGATCTTATAAAAATGAGCAATTTCACCGACAGCGTTACCAGATAAATTCATATAAGTTTGAGGTTTTAAAAGAAGAATTTTTTCTTTACCTATAATTCCCTCTGCGAGCAAGGCGTTTGCTTTAGTTTTGAAATCATTAAAAGAATAGCGGCGGAAAATCGTATCCGCCGCCATAAATCCAACATTGTGGCGGTTTTGTGCATATTCCTTTCCTGGATTGCCAAGACCGACCACAAGAAACATTATTCTTCCTTCGCTGGTTCAGCAGGCGTTGCTGTTGCTGCTTCTGCAGATGCAGTTTCAGCTGGAGCTTCTTCTACTTCTTCTTTAGCCGGTTCAGCGATTGTGACAACAGTGTATTCTTCGTCATTGACCAGTTTAGTTCCTTCTGGTAACTTAATGTCTTTATTTGTCAAGCCATCACCGATATCAAGAGAACCAATATCTAATTCCAATTTTTCAGGAATATTGTCTGGTAAACAGGATAATTCCAGAGAGCGGTGAACAATGTTTAAGACACCGCCATTTTTAATACCTGGAGCTGTTTCCTCATTGATAAAATGCAAAGGAATATCCATCACCAAACGAGCATTTTTAGAAACGCGTAAGAAATCTGCATGTACAGGTCTGTCTGTCAAAGGGTGATATTGAACATCTTGGCAAACCGTACGGAATTTTTCGCCGTCAACAGCAATTTCAAATTGGTGAGTCCAAAAGCCTGGTTTATTTAGCAAGGCAACTAAGTCTTTTTCTGCCAAAGAAATCATAACGGGAGCTTTTTTGTCGCCGTAAATAACTGCAGGGATATTTCCCTCGCGACGTGTCGCTCTGGAGGCCCCCTTACCAGCCTTTTCCCGCTTTTGTGCGGCTAAATCAATCATTTTTACCATTTTTATTTCCTTTTCTTCTGTTAAATGCCTAACTCCTCCAGGGGTGGTGGAAGGCATACCTGACTTCAGGTGCTCTTTAAATACACTAAAAACAAAAAAAAAGCAAGGACTTTTTCTTTCTTGAAGAATTTATCATAGAGATAAAAATCTGTTTTATAACTTCAAATTAATTTTACTTAAAAGATAAAAATTGAGTAAACTATTCTGTTATCTGCTGTAAAATCAGAGCGTTTAAATCTTCACGTTCTGTGTCATCATAGGTTGGTTCATCTGCTTTTTCTTCTTTAGCTTCTTCTTTGCTTTCTTCTGTGTGACCGATTTCTTGTTTTTCTTCTTCAGCTTTTATTAATGCCTTAATCCCTTTATCTTCAGCAGGAGTATCGACTTGTTCCAGTTTTTCAGCTAAGGATGTAGGTAATATTTTTTTGACCCAATCTGTTGCTTTTTGAACATATGAGAGAGTAAAAGTATCTTTTTGATATTCTTCTATTTGTTTTTGAGAAACCAATAGCGAAGTGCCAAAGTAGATAATGATAACAAAAAGAGCTCCCCGTAAGATACCAAAGAAAAAACCAAGCAATCTATCAAGACCACTGAGAGCACTTTGTCGTAATTTCGTTGTAATATGAGCATTGATAAGTGTGCAGATGACTAAGATAACTAATGCAATTACAGCTGCAGCGATAATATCAGCAATTGTTGTGTTGGAAATTAATTTTCGAAATAACGGACGAACATAGGTTAAACCGTAAAGAGCACCGAAAGCTGCTAAAACCCACGCTGTTAAACCTAATAACTCGCGAACAAGCCCACGATAGAGGGCAAAAATACCGGAGATGAGAATTATCAATAGAACAACTGCATCAATTAACGTCATTGGTCTTTCCTCATAAAAATATCAACAATGCTTTTAAGATGACCTACTTCTATCACATGCAGCGTAGAAGTTAAAGCAGTTTTTTTCTTGCCTGTGTGTAGAGGCGGCATTAGCGCTTTTTCAAAACCTAATTTAGAAGCTTCTTTCAACCTTAAGTCCATTTGAGGGACAGCACGCGTTTCTCCGGATAGTCCAATTTCTCCGAAAACAACCATATCAGCAGGAACAGGTTTTTGCGTTAAGGAAGAAATTAGAGCTGTTGCCACGGCCATATCAGCTGCGGGCTCTGTAATTTTTAAACCTCCAGCTACATTTAAGTAAATATCCCGGTTCCCTAAAATGAGACCACAACGTGTCTCAAGAACAGCTAAAATCATATTAAGTCGATTCGTGTCCCAGCCGACTACAGCACGGCGAGGCGTTGTTCCGTTTGAAGGTGCAACTAATGCCTGAATTTCAACCAGCATGGGACGGCTGCCTTCAATGCCGGAAAAAACACAAGAGCCGGATATATTGCCACGTCGTTCGGCTAAGAACAACGCGGAAGGATTGGGAACTTCAGCTAGTCCTGTTTCTGTCATCTCAAAAACACCAATTTCATCTGTCGCACCGAAACGATTCTTGACGGCTCGCAAAATACGAAAATGATGTCCTCTATCCCCTTCAAAATAAAGAACCGTGTCAACCATATGTTCTAAAACACGAGGACCTGCCAATGTTCCTTCTTTCGTCACATGGCCAACTAAAAATAAAACAAAACCGCGACGTTTAGCTAAACGAATTAATTCATGTCCCGAGGCTCTTACTTGTCCGACCGTGCCGGGAGCCGAATCGAAGGTATCAACAAACATGGTTTGAATAGAGTCAATGACTACGATATCTGGAGAATCGTGTGTGTCTAAAGTTGTCACAATATCTCGAACATTCATTGCTGAAGCCAATTCAACTCGAGCATTCGTGAGACCGAGCCTGATTGCTCTTAAACGGATTTGATCAATCGACTCTTCACCAGATATGTAAACACAGCGGGTAGGGCTTCCTTTTTTGTTAACACATTCTGAAAGCTTTGCCATTGCTTGTAAAAGTAGAGTTGATTTACCTATTCCCGGATCTCCGCCAACAAGAATAACAGAACCTTCTACTAATCCACCGCCGCAAACACGATCCAATTCAGCTATTGTTGATTTCATGCGGAATATCTTTTCTGAAACACCTTTTAAATCAACAAAATCAATTCGTTTTCCGCCTTTATTTGAAACGGATTTTGGCATTTCTGCAGAAGGAATTTCTTCTTCAATAATGGAATTCCACTGACCACAAGAATCACATTTACCACTCCATTTCGCATAGATGGCACCACATTCTTGGCAAACGAATCGTGTTGTTGCTTTAGCCATTATTCATCTGCCTTTACTGCCATTTGAATGGGCCCATTTGCCGAGCCTGCAATGAATTGTCTGACATAAGGATTTTTAGTTTTTTCTATTTCTTTTACTGTGCCAACCCAAATGATTTTTCCGTCATAAAGCATCGCAATTTTATCGGCAATTTTTCGTGCTGAAGCCATATCATGGGTAATGGTAAGGGCAGTCGCACCTAATTTTTTGACACACGAAACAATCAATTCGTTAATAATATCACTCATGATAGGATCTAGTCCGGTCGTTGGTTCATCAAAGAAGATGATATCGGGAGAAGAAGCAATGGCGCGAGCAAGTCCCACACGTTTCTTCATACCTCCAGATAAGTCCGCTGGATCTAAATGAGCCACATCTTCTCCTAAACCAACCTGTGCCAATTTTTCAATAGCAATATGATAAGCTTCTTTTCGGCTCATTTTTTTGCCTTGCATTAGTCCAAAAGCGACATTCTCCCATACAGACATACTATCAAATAAAGCAGCTCCCTGAAATAACATACCAATTTTGCTGTTGATTTGTTCGTGAACTTTGGCTGAAGCATCAGATACTTCCGTTCCGTCTACGATGATAGAGCCTTTTTCAGGCTTTAGTAGACCTAAAATACATTTTAAGGTGACAGATTTACCTGTCCCAGAGCCACCTATAATGACAACAGATTCTCCTCGTTGTACTTCTAGGTTAACACCATTTAGCACAACTTTTTTACCAAAAGATTTGTGAACATCCGTTAATTTAATCATCGGAGGAGTTTCTTCTTTTCCCTTCAGAAGGTCAACAGTCCGTTTTAAAAGAGATTTTTGAGTAGTCGGCATGACATTCCTCCTTAGGTATTAAAAAATAATTCAGTTAAGATATAGTTGAAAATCAAAATTAAAATAGAGGCAGATACAACAGCATTTGTTGTCGCAGCACCAACGCCTTGAGCGCCTCCTTTAGAATTGAAACCATTATAGCAACCTAACAATGTAATAATGAAACCAAAGACAGAAGCTTTGACTAGGCCTGAGATAATATCCATCGGTTTCATAAAATCCCATGTATTGACTAAATAAGAGGTTGCATTAAAATCGAGTTTATAAACTCCAATTAAATATCCTCCATAAATACCAATGATATCACCGATTAAGACAAGAACTGGCAACATCAGAATACCTGCAATAACACGAGGAGCTATTAAGTATTTAAAGGGATTTGTTGATAATGTTGATAGAGCATCAATTTGTTCTGTGACACGCATTGTTCCAATTTCAGCCGCCATAGCGGCTCCAATTCGACCTGCAACCATCAGCCCTGCCATAACAGGAGCCAGTTCTCGTGTAACTGCGACTAAAACAACCATAGAAACAGCCCCTTCTGCTGAAAAACGAGCAAATCCAGTGTATGTTTGCAAAGCAATTACCATTCCGGCGAATAAAGTTGTTAATGCAACAACAGGCAAAGAGAAAAAGCCGATTTGAATGATCTGAGATAGGATTTGTTTGAAGTAAAATGGAGGGGTAAAACAATGATAAATTGTTTTGCTGGTGAAAATACCAAGCCGTCCTGCCGCTTCAAAGAAATGAACAAAAACGCGTCCAACAAGCGTGATAAATTCCATAAGTTTTCCTTTCAATAGACTGTTATCTTTTGCTGACTATAGTCATTTTTTTACTCTTTTTCAATAAAAAATATTTGTTCTTTTTTTTTGAGACTGCTTTTAAAACTTGACACAGAAGGAGAACAGGTATAGAACAAAAAGAGAATATGAAAGCGAGGGATTATGTTAACAAAAAAGCAGCATCAACTTTTGGTTTTTATTGATAAACGATTAAAAGAAACAGGAATTTCTCCGTCTTATGATGAAATGAAAAAAGCTTTGGATTTAAAGTCAAAATCTGGTATCCATCGTCTTATATCAGCTTTGGAGGAACGAGGGTTTTTACGTCATTTGCCTTTTAAGGCTAGAGCTTTGGAAGTTTTAAAGTTGCCTGAGGTTGATATGCATTCAACTTCAAATATTGTTAGCTTAGAGGTTTCATCAGAAGTTACTGAACAGGTAATTCCATTGTATGGTAAAATTGCTGCAGGAACGCCTATTGAAGCTATTCGTGATCCCGAAGCAAATATTTCTGTTCCGTCTTCTATGTTGGGACGTGGGGAACATTATGCTTTAACTGTGGAAGGTGATTCTATGATTAATGCCGGTATTTTAGATGGAGATACAGTCATTATAGAACGAGCAAATACAGCAGAAAATGGTCAGATTGTCGTTGCTTTGGTTGATGGGTTCGAAGTGACTTTAAAAAGGTTGCGCCGACAAGGAAGCTCTATTGCTTTAGAACCTGAAAATCCGGCTTATCAGACACGTATTTTGCCGGCTTCTCGTGTCGCTGTTCAAGGACGTTTAATCGGTTTGATGCGTAATTATTAGAAGTATCTAAAAAAAAGATTATACATGTATAAAAAAACTCCCCAAAGGGAGTTTTTTTATTAGTACACATATTCGGTTTGTTGCTGTAATCGAAGAATTTGTGGAATCTCTTCCATACGTTCTTTTTTCTGGCGTAAGAATAGCATAGCTTTTTTATTCTTAAAGGGCTCTTTATAAGTGTCATTCACTGCGATACAAAAAGCTGTGTATAGATGTTTTAATGCTTCTTTGAAAGCAGGATTTTGTTGAGCATAAGCCATAGGTGTCAAGGAGGCAGCTTGTTCAAAATAAGTTTTAAATAACTTTTTGTCTTTTTTTAAAGTTGTATCTAAATGATGTTTGCGCATTCCATAATAAGCACCAATAATTTGTAAAAGAGCTTGAGCTGGAGTTGCTTTGTCTTCTGGAATTCTTTTTGCTTTACGATAAGAGAGCGAATCCAACCAAGGATTTGTTATATCCTCAGGCAATAAGTGTCCCGTTCTAATATGTCGTGTATCTTCTACTATTGTTTTCCAAAGGTTCTGAGCTGTTTTTTGAACATCTTGAGTATGATCAATCTCAGAGAAAAGTTGGTTAATTTGAGAAGTTTTTGCTGTTTTTAACCAGAGAACATTCGATGTTGTTTTTTTATCTTTATAAAAAGGAAAGAAACCTTTAAAATCATGATTTTTAACAATTTTTAATAAATAATGTCCTGCTTTGAGAGTGTTTTGTTGGTTAAGTGTTGAATAAGAAATATTCATCGAAATGGGAGTGCGAGTAGTGGTATTTAAAGCTTCAACAATATAACTTGTATAAATATCTGTTACTTGTTTGACTTCATATAAATATAGTTCTCCGCGATTGATTCGTTTTTCTAAAGAAAGACATCTTTCTCCATCTAGATAAATTTGAAGTGTGCGCATATTTTTCTCCTAACATCAGAAACAAGCTTTAAGAATATCATTTTTGTTTATTTTTGTCAAACATTTTCTCAAAAAAAGAATTAGCTTTTGTTTATGTAAGGAAAACAAAAAAGCTTTATTCAACTAGAATAAAGCTTTAAAAACTGGTGCCGGCAGAGGGATTCGAACTCCCGACCTGATGATTACAAATCAACTGCTCTACCAGCTGAGCTATGCCGGCACAACAAAAATGCTTATACACAAACTAAAAATAAAAATCAAGTCTTTTTTTGAAAAAAGTTATTTTATAAAAAAATTTTTTCATTCTTGTCTTTTAAAATTGTTTTGTTAAAATAAAACAAAAATATAAAAGGAGAAAAAAATGGCATCATTCTTAAGAAACATTTTTTCATCTGTTCTGAAATATAAAGAGCAGAGAACGAATGATGCCTTAGAAGCCTATCCGGAACGATTACATGTTTCGGCTTTACCAGAGCGTCGTTTTTTAAAGACTTCTCGTGTATTAGTTATTTTAGCTTTATTAAGTATTGCTTTAAATTTTGCTTTAGGTTTTGTTTATATGAAAATGGCTTCCAGTGTTCATGCTATTATTAAGTCTCCAGATGGACAGATCACTCGATTGTATCAGTTAGATCCTTATCAAAAAGAAATTAAGCCAGTGGATCAAGCAAGAGCTTATATTCCTTTTTGGCAGTTGATAACGGAAAGTCTGATTATGGAATATATGAATTTGCGTTTTACAGTCATTCCTAATATGGAAGAAATGCGTTATAGGTGGAGTGCTAATGAAAAATTAGCTTTGTATGGGGTGGAAATTTTTAATGCGACAAGTGCAGAACGAGAAATTACTCTTTCAAATTTGCAAAAAGGACGGATACAGGATGTTTTTGTTTATTCGATAAAACATATCAGTGATAATTTATATGTCGTTGTTTATGATTTATTTTCTTTGAAAAGACCGTTAAATGCCATGTCTCCTTGTCCGTGTTTGGAAAAAGATAAAGAATGTCTACAATGTCTGCGTGAAAATGCTTTGCAAGTGTTAAGAATTAAAGCATTTGTTCGTGCTTCATTTGATGCTAAAATGAGAACACGTGACCATTTCTTGAAAAATCCATATCGTTTTAATATTTATGAATTTATTACTTATCCTCAAACTATTCGTGAAGGTGACTTATGGACGGATGTGGATTTAATTAAAGACTAACTACGACCATATTGATCTTCTAATCGAACAATATCACTCTCATCTAAAATTCCGCCTGTTTGAACTTCAATAAAGACAATTGGAGAGGCCGTTTTGTTTTCTATTCTGTGGATTTCTCCGATGGGTATAAAAACAGCAGTATCAGCTGGTGCTTCAAATTCTTTATTTCCTAATGTTATGGTTGCAGTTCCTTCACCAATAATCCAATGTTCGGCGCGAAAATGATGCTTTTGTAGAGAAAGCTTTTTACCTGGCATGACACGAATACGTTTAACAATATAATGCGCTCCAACATCCAGGACTTCCCAGTCTCCCCAGGGACGAGTATCTTTCTCACCAATTTTGTATTGAATAGACATATTAGCCTCCTTATCTTTAGTGTTAACTTGCATATTTATGCTTGCTTATTTTATTTGTCAAATAAAAAAGAACTTTCTTTTTTTAAAAAAATAGATTACAAAAGAGGCCGAAAGGAATAGGAAATGTCAGGTCAAGAATTATTGAAAAAACTTTCAGAAAAAGGATGTTCTTTTTTGGGGACACGTTATCCATTAATCGGTGGAGCAATGGCTTCTATTTCAAATCATCAGTTGATTTCATCGATGGCTAATGCCGGTATTTTTGGTTTTTTGGCCGCAGGTTTTCTAAGTCCAGAAGGATTACGTGAGGAAATTAGAAAAACAAAAGAAAAAACGGCTAAACCATTTGGCGTTAATTTAATCATTTTACACCCAGAGCTAAAAGGTCTAATGGATGTTTGTATTGAAGAAAAAATTTCACATGTTATTTTAGCAAGTGGTGTTCCATCTCCAGAGATGATTTCAAAATTAAAAGAAGGCGGTATCAAAGTTTTGAGCTTTGCTCCAGCTTTAGCTATAGCAAAGCGTTTAGTGAAGAGTGGTATTGATGCTTTAGTAATTGAAGGGAGTGAATCAGGAGGTCATATAGGTCCAGTATCTAGTCTTGTTTTAATGCAAGAAATTTTGCCATATGTAAAAGAAGTTCCTATTTTTGTCGCAGGAGGAATAGGAAGTGGCATGATGATTGCAATGTCATTGGTTCTAGGCGCTGCCGGTTGTCAAATGGGAACTGTTTTCGTTGGTTCAACGGAAAGCCCTGTACACGAAAATTTTAAGAAAGCAATCTATCGGGCTTCTTCTCGTCATGCTGTTCAAACCACTCAGATGTCTCCAGTATTTCCCGTTATTCCTGTTCGGTCATTAGAAAATAAGGCGCATGAAAAATTTAGTCTTCATCAAAAGCAAGTTATCGAGCGCTATGAGAAAGGAGAGCTTTCATTAGAAGAGGCCCGGATACAAATTGAACAATTTTGGGCCGGCAGCTTAAGGAAAGCCGTTTGTGAAGGTGATGTAGATAATGGTTCTGTTATGGCTGGTCAGATAGTAGGGCTTGTCAAAAAAGAGGAGACGATAGGACAAACTGTTGAAAGATTGGTTGACGAAACGAAAAAAACGTTAGAAAATATGCAAAGGATGTTGAAATAAAGGGAAAGAGAGAATGTCTGAAGCTGTGAAGAAAAAAGAAATCTCCAGCCGTCGTTTATTAAAACGTCTTCGAGATGTTATGCTTCAAGATATTTCTATTCAAACTAAGCTGGATAAAATAGTTTATTTAGTGGCAGATGAGCTACATACGGAAGTTTGTTCTTTTTATTTATTACGTCCTGGGGACATTTTGGAATTGTTTGCGACTTATGGATTAAGTCAAGATGCTGTTCATGAAACGAGTCTTCGTATGGGTGAAGGCTTAATCGGAGAAATTGCAGTTCAAAAAAAGCCACTTTCATTTCCAGACGCATGGCATCATCCCAGCTTTGTTTTTAAGCCGGAAACAGGTGAAAAACCTTTTTTATCTTTAATGGGTGTTCCCGTTTTGCAAGGAAGCAATCTTTTGGGTGTTTTAGCTGTCCAGACAGAAGAGCATTATGAGTATCAAGAGGAAGAAATAGAGATTTTAGAAACCGTAGCTATGCTATTGGCACAGATTTTGCTTTCTGTTGAATTTAAGACTGCGCAGAATATAACGATAAAAACGCCTAAGGATATGCGAGCTCGTTTGGAAGGTGTAAGATTAACTTCTGGTATGGGATTGGGGCATGCTTATTTACATAGCCGTGCAGAGCGAGTTACAAATTTGGTGTCGAATAATGAAGCGGCAGAGCTGAATAAGTTAAATCAAGCTTTAGAACACATGGATCAAGAGCTTAATACAATGTTGGCTTCACCGGATATTTCTGAAGAAAACGCGGAAATTTTTGAAACTTACCGTATGTTTACAAAAGATAAAGGTTGGATTCGTAAAATCACGGATTATATCCATACAGGTTTAACAGCTGAAGCAGCAGTTCAAAAGGTCGGAGATGATATTTCTGAGCGAATGAAGTTAATGACGGATCCTTATTTAAAGGAACGGGTTCATGATTTTCAGGATTTGGCGGATCGATTACAAAGGCATTTATCGGGAAAAGATATTTTCTCTAAAAATAAAGACTTGCCGGATGATACTATCTTAGTGGCTCATTCTATGGGGCCTGCAGAGTTATTAGACTATGACCGTAAAAAAATTAAGGCGTTAGTTTTAGAAGAAGGTTCTCCGACAATGCATGTTGTGATTGTTGCAAAATCTCTTAATATCCCAGTGGTTGGCGGTTTAAAAGGGATTACGAATCGAATAGTAAAAGGAGATGTTGTTGCTGTTGATGGAGATAACGGCTTTATTTATATCAATCCAATTGAGGATATTTTAAAAGATTTTAAAAATCGTATAGCTCAATTGGAAAAGATTCGTCGTAAGTATGAACGATTGAAAAATGTTCCCTGTCAGACATTAGATGGTGTTCCAGTATCTTTAAATATTAATGCAGGATTAGCAATGGATATGCTGGCTCTTGGAGATGGATTTGCAGATGGTATAGGTCTATATCGAACGGAGTTACCTTTTTTATCAACAGCTCAATTACCCGATACGCAGAAACAAATAGAGATTTATAAACGAGCATTACTTAATGCAAATGGTAAGCCTGTTGTTTTTAGAACCTTAGATGTAGGGTCAGATAAAGTCTTACCGTATGTTCAATATCGTGAAGAAGAAAATCCGGCAATGGGATGGCGGTCGATTCGTATTACTTTAGATAGACGTTCCTTGTTGCGTCAACAGTTAAGAGCTTTTATTCGAGCTGTGTCAGGACAAGATCTATATGTTATGTTTCCGATGGTGACGGATATTGATGAGTTTATCGCAGCTAAGAATACACTTCAGATTGAATTGGAAAGGGAAAAGGAAAAAGGAGGTATTCTTCCGTCCTCTATTCATGTTGGCACAATGTTGGAAGTTCCGTCGCTTTTATTTCAATTGAGAGAGCTTTTACCTTTAGTTGATTTTGTTTCTGTCGGAACAAATGATTTATCGCAGTTTTTGTTTGCGACAGATAGAAGTGATCCCACTATTTGGGAGAGATATGATGTTTTATCTTCGCCTATGCTTCGTGTCTTAAAATATGTGGCAGATTTATGTAATGAGATGAACGTTCCTTGTTCTGTTTGTGGAGAAATGGCTGGTAAACCATTAGATGCTGTTGCGTTAGTTGCATTAGGTTTCAAGAGATTATCGATGAATCCTTCTTCTTTAGGAGCGGTTAAGGCTGCTGTTTTAAGCATGAACATGAAAGAGGTTCAAGAATATTTATTATCCATTCTTTCTTCTCAGTCTCATTCTTTACGAGAGAAATTGCGTTTATTTGCAATAGATCATGATATCGTTATTTAATTGAAGGGAAAAAAATGAAAAAAGCTATTGTTTTAGCAGCCGGTAAAGGCAGCCGTATGAAGTCGGATTCATTTAAAGTTTTACATGAAGTCGGTGGCCGCCCGATGATTTCTGGTTTGTTGGAGACATTATCGAAGCAAGGTTTTGATAAAATAGTTGTTGTTTTAGCACCCGATATGGCAGCTGTTGAGCAAGTTGTTTATCCTTATGAAGTAGCTATTCAAGAAAAACCATTGGGCACAGCGCACGCAGTGTTAGCCGCTGAAAATAAAATTGGTTCGTTTGAGGGGGCTTGTTATATTTTGTTTGGAGATCAACCTCTTTATACAGCAGATACCTTTGAAAGGATGCAAGCAGAGTATGAAAAAGGACGAGATATTGTTGTCGTTGGATTTGAACCTGATGATCCGGCACGATATGGTCGCTTGATTGTGGATGAGAATGGTTTAGAGGCGATTGTGGAGTTTAAAGATGCAACATGGGAACAGCGAGCAATTGGTCTTTGTAATTCAGGTATTATGTGTGTGAATGGTACAAAACTATTTAGTTTATTGAAACAAATTAAAAATGAAAATGCAGCGCAAGAGTATTATTTGACAGATATCATACAGTTAGCAAAAAAAGACAAATTAGATGTAGGATATATTGTTGTTAATCAAAAAGAGGCTTCTGGAGTTAATTCTAGAGCAGATTTAGCAATGGCGGAACAAATTTTTCAAGAACGCATGCGGCAAAAATTTTTAGCAGATGGGGTGACTTTAATGGATCCTGGTACGACTTATTTTTCTTTTGATACACAAATAGAAAGTGATGTTATTATTGAGCCTTGTGTTTTTATTGGTCCAGGTGTAAAAATCAAAAAGGGAGCGAGGATACCATCTTTTACACGATTGAATAATCAAACAGTGGAGGGGAGATGAGCCGGTTTCGATTTAAAAAAAGTTATTTATTATATTTGCTGATTTTCATAGGTATTATTTTTTTTACATGGGTCTTTATGTCACCAGAAGTGACAGATACATGTTCTGATAACCTGCTTGGTTGTTTAGATAAAGCACATGATCTTTCTTTTTTTTCTAAGATAAAAGAGGCCTTTATCTGTCTTTATCAGAATGTTGTCTGCGTTTTTAAAAATATACCTAATTTGTTTTAGGAAGTAAAAATGAAACCTATTGATGAATTTTTAATGGCAGATATGGGGGGAACTAATATCCGTTTTTCTGTTTGTCGTTGTGGAGAAATAACACCTCCGAGACGTTATAAGTGTTCAGAGTTCGATTCTTTAAGTGCAGCTATTCATTTTTATTTAGATGAAGAGAGAATTGCTATACCTAAATCTTTTATGTTAGGTGTTCCAGGACCTGTTTTAGAAGATGTTTTAACTTTTGTTAACAATCCGTGGTCTTTTTCAATTTCTTCATTAAAGAAGGAATTTGGTTTTAAGATATTAAAAGTTGTTAACGATTTTGCAGCCAGTTCTATGGCTATTCCTTATTTGAGAGAAAAAGATATTGTTTCTGTTGGCTCTGGAAAAGTTTTTTTGGATCATCCTAAAGTAGTTATAGGCCCGGGGACTGGTTTGGGCGTTGGAATAATTGTTCCTGTAAAAGGGAAGTGGTATCCCATAGAGACAGAGGGAGGACATGTCACTTTATCAGCACGAACAGAGGAGCAATTTGAATTGATAAAAAAGGCTCAGAGATTGATAGGACATGTGTCAGCTGAAAGTTTTTTAGCCGGGAAAGGATTAAGCTTTATTTATTATTTGCTTGGTGGAGAAGATAAAACTTTACCGGAAGAGGTTATGCGTCGAGGTCAGGCTAAAGAAGCAAGAGCTTTGAAAACCTTAGATTTTTATTTTTCTTTTTTAGGAAATGTAGCCGGTAATTTAGCTTTGAGTTTAGGGGCTTTCGGTGGAGTATATATTTCTGGTGGTATTATTCGACAACCGGGGGTATTAGATTTATTTTTAACTTCTAATTTTCGATCAGCTTTTGAAGATAAAGGTGCTCGAACTGATTATTTAAAGCAAATTCCTGTTTATGCTGTTATTACACATGATACAGCTTTTTTGGGTTTAAAACATCTAATGTTATCTGAATTATAAAGGAAAGAAAGAAGAAAAAAGAAAATATTTAAAAAAAGTACTTGCAATTTATATTTTTTTTTGATACAAGTATTCATCACCTTGGGGGTGTAGCTCAGTTTGGTTAGAGCGTCTGCCTGTCACGCAGAAGGTCGAGGGTTCGAGCCCCTTCACTCCCGCCATTTAAAGTCCTTGTTTTTCAAGGACTTATTTTTTTTATGTATGTTTGTTTTGTGTTGTAAAATAATAAAGCGCATTAAAAAAATGCGCTTTATTATTTTAAACTTTTAACGAAATAAGTTACATGCCTCGAACAGATAAATTTAAATTCATACGAGTTGCTTTTTCCATACTTCTGAAAATAATATCATCCATCAATTCTTTAGCAAATTTTGCTCCTTCGTTATTTCCTGATTGTAAAAGCGCATTTTTAGTCGTTTCAGCTATTTTACGAATTTGATAAGGCTGTTCCTCTTTATTGTATTTTTTAGCAATAGACAACATTTCGGTGGCAGCTTCTTTTTCAGAAAAATTTTCCATTTTAACGGCTGTTTTTTCTGCTGTCTCAGCAGCTATTTTTTGCAAAGAATCTATTGCTTTTTCTGTCTCAGGAGAATATACGCCAGAAGCGGTTAGAAGTTTTGCAAAATATTCTAATTTTTGCATTTGAGTTGCAAATGGCTTTTTTAGGAAAGCAACAGCATTCGGATTAATAATCCTACTAATATCACCGACTTTTTCTTGATTTTTAAAATTTTCGACAGCGATTAACGTTCTTGCGACAGCTTGTCCTTCTAAATATTCATCTTTAACATTTCTGGGAACTAAGTTCATTTGGTCGATAATAAAACCGGTTTTGGGAAGGCTATTTGGTAAAAATTTACCTTTTCCCATGTACTTTTGTTCGGCAGCAGTTAAATCCATAGCTGTAACTTTGCCATTTCCCATTTCTTTTAATTTTTTAAGTTTTTCTTGGAAGGGGACGTTTTTTTCTTCTATAATGGCCGATAAATTTGAAGCGTTTTCAGGATTCTTATCATGTAAAGCGCCCAGCCACCTTAAAGTTTCTTCAAGTTCAGCAAGGCGTCCTTTCTTTTCGCAAATAAGCATACCAATCAGAGCATCCCATTTTTGTAATGAAACATCCATCTTCTTCTCCTCTTTGTTAAAACAATTTAGAAAAGAATAACATAAAATGAGTAAAAAATCTACTTTTTTTATTCAGATAATTTAAAATCTCTTAATAGTTCGCCGATTTGGTGAGCGTTTTTCGGATTAATCATTCCCAGCTTATGATAACCAGCATCGACATGAATAACTTCACTTGTCACGCCGGAAGATAAATCGCTTAACAAATATAGACCAGTTCCGCCGACATCTTCAATTGTTACATTACGTCCCAGAGGTGCGTTTAATTCATTCCAATTTAGAATTTGTTTGAAATCTCCAATTCCCGCTGCCGCTAAAGTTCTAATTGGGCCTGCGGAAATAGCGTTAACACGTATATTTTGAGCACCTAAATCATAAGCAATAAAATGAATGGAGGCTTCCAACGCTGCTTTAGCGACACCCATGACATTATAATTTGGAATATATTTTTCAGCTCCTAAATAAGTTAGGGTTAAGCAGGAACCACCATTATGCATTAATTCTGCAGCTCTACGGCAAACATCTGTAAAAGAATATGCGGAAATCAGCATACTTTTTGAAAAATTTTCCGGAGTTGTATCAACATAACGTCCTTTTAGTTCATTTTTATCTGAAAAAGCAATCGCATGAACAACAAAATCTAAAGAACCCCATTCTTTTTTTAAAGTTTCAAAGACAGAATCCATACTTTCTTTGTTGGTAACATCACAAGGGAGAACCATTTTACTTCCCACAGAATCAGCAAGAGGGCGAACTCTTTTTTCAAGAGCTTCTCCTTGATATGTAAAGGCTATTTCAGCGCCTTCTTGTGCAACCGCTTTTGCAATTCCCCAAGCAATTGAGTGGTCATTCGCCACACCCATAATTAAACCGCGTTTATTTTTCATTAATTCAGTCATATTATCCTACCTTTTTAAATTGCTTTAAGCTCAGGTAATCATAAAAAAGATAAAAAATCAAATAATTTTTGATGACTTTTTTGTGACAGTTTAACATAAATGAATATGATAAATAAAGATAACAAGGCATAAAAAAATAATAAAAAATTAGGAAAAGCAAAATTGTTTTGAATAGGATGAAAATATCAGAAAAAATGATAGGAAAATAATTGATTTTTCGTAAAAAAATAGCTGCATTGTTTTTTTATGGATATTTGGATAAAAAAAACTTGCATTTTTTTTGAAAGGAACTTAAACTAAACTTAAACATGGAAAAGAAACCAGCATTTTAAATGCTGTGTTTTTTTTATTACTTTATTTTTTAAGGAGAAGAATGATGGAAACAAAGATTCCGATGACACGTGATGGATATGAAAGATTACAAGATGAGCTGAAAAATTTGAAATTTAATGAACGTCATGAGATTATCGCAGCTATTGAGGAGGCTCGCTCTCATGGAGATTTATCTGAAAACGCAGAATATCACGCCGCACGTGAACGTCAAAGTTTCGTCGAGGGAAGAATTCAAGAGTTGGAGGCTGCTTTAAGTCGTTCTCAAATTATTGATGTCAAATCTTTGTCTGGTGATAAAGTAGTTTTTGGTGCTACGGTTGATTTAAGTGACGCAGAGACTGAGGTTAAGACAACTTACCAAATCGTTGGACAATATGAGGCGAATTTAGAAAAAGGATTAATTTCCTTGCAATCACCTTTAGCACGTGCTTTAATAGGCAAAGAGGTCGGAGATTTTGTGGAATTTTCGACACCGGGGGGAATGAAGACATACGAGATCTTAAATGTAAGATTTGTATGAGGAAATATTGAATGCATCATCAAGTAGTTATTTTGGGCGCCGGTCCTGCAGGGTATACGGCGGCGCTTTATGCTGCCCGTTCGGGATTAAAGCCCATTGTTATAAGTGGACCATTACCAGGGGGACAATTAGTTTATACACATCAGATTGAAAATTTTCCAGGTTTTATGAATATTTCAGGTGTCGAGCTTGTTGAAACTTTTGATAAGCAAGTATTGAGTTTAGGAGTTTCTTTTATTCATGAATCTGTTGAAACTGTTGATTTTTCTAATCGTCCTTTCCATTTAGCATTGTCTAATGGAGAGGATATGACAGCTGATTCTGTTATTATTGCCATGGGTTCTTCGCCAAGATGGTTAGGTATTCCTGGAGAAGAAAAATTTAAAGGGAAGGGTATTTCTGTTTGCGCTACCTGCGATGGTTTTTTCTATCGAGGGAAAAAAGTAGCAGTTATCGGAGGTGGAAATACAGCTTTGTATGAAGCTCTTTTCTTGTCAACTTTTGCTGAAAAGATAACAATTATTCATCGTCATGCTCAATTAAGCGGAGAAAAAGCACTCATTGAAAAAGTGAAAAAAAATCCAAAGATAAACGTTTTATGGAACACTGAAGCTGTTTCTTTTGAAGGAGAGGAGAAGCTTTCAAAAATTGTGTTAAAAAATTTGGAAACAAATCATCTAACGGAACTAGAAATAGCAGGTGCTTTTGTTGCTATAGGTCAGATTCCAAACTCGTCATTGTTTGAAAAACAGCTGGACATTGATAGTCAAGGCTTTATTTTGACAAATTATAAAACTCGAGAGACAAGTATTTCCGGTATTTTTGCAGCAGGAGATATTCAAGAGCCTATTTATCGACAAGCAATTATAGCATGTGGTTCTGGCTGCATAGCAGCTTTAAGTGCTGAAAAATTTTTGTTAGAAAAAAATAGGTTTCACCTTTAATCTATCAATCAAGATATGCTCTATATAAAAAAAAGATGACTTTTTCGTTTTTTTCAGGTATAACATCCGAGATATCAGAAAAGGACAAAAGATGCGTTTACCTTCTATTTTAAGTCGTTATATCTCAAAAAATTTCTTTCTAGCTTTTTTAGGATCCTTGTTTGTGTTAGTAGCATTAATTTTGCTGTTTGATGTTATTGATTTATTGCGCCGCGCCTCATCGGAAGAAAGTATGACTTTTGGTGATGTTGTTAGTTTAGGTTTCTTAAAATTGCCTCAAATGGTTCCAATCATTTTACCGTTTTCTATTTTAATAGCCTCATTAATAACTTTTTATCGTCTCAGTAAAAGCAATGAGTTAGTTATCGCTCGTTCTGCAGGTCTTTCTGTTTGGAATTTTTTAATGCCTGTTTTTGTTGTTTCTCTTTTAATCGGCATTTTTAATGTGACAATTTTCAATCCTTTTTCAGCAACCATGCGTAAAAAGTATGATGTATTAGAGGGATTAAAATTTGAGAATCAAAGTGGTTTTTCTTGGAGCTCAAAAGGTTTGTGGTTGCGAGAAAAAAAAGGAGATAATCCAATAGTTATACATGCCGATGCAGTTCATCAACGTGACAGGGAATTGTATTTAAAAGATGTTTCTGTTCTTGTTTTAAATCCAGATGAGACTTTATCTGTTCAGGTTGAATCTTCGGCAGGTCTGTTAACAGGGCATACGTTGACTGTTGCGGAGGGCGTTTTATTTTCAGAAGAAGGGCAGAAAAAGAAATCATCGGCATTTAGTCTTCCGACAGAATTGAATTTAGAAAAAATAATGCAAACTTTTGAAGAACCAGAGGAAATTTCTTTTTGGCAATTACCTTCATTTATTGATCTTTTAGATAGATCAGGTTTTTCATCTATTAGACACAAAATGCACTTTTACGCATTATTATCTTCTCCATTGAATTTGTTGGCAATGGTATTTATTGCGGCAATGTTTGCTTTGTCTCCCAATCAAAGACAAGGTGGCATACTGATGAAAGTTTCTGGAGCTGTTTTATTCGGATTTTTATTGTTTTTCGTATCAAAATTAACAGCAGCACTTGGTACATCAGGAGGATTACCGGTTGCCTTAGCAACTTTCGGTCCTTCGATCGTGATGATTTTTGTAGCTGTTTCAGTTTTATTACATTTAGAAGATGGATAAATGTTGATTTTTCTTTATGCAATGCTGATAACGGGTTTTTTGGAGGTACTATTTTTTTGGGGCTTCGGTTATCGGAAAGTTGATTTTTTAATTTATATTTTTGGAGTTAATTTGTTGACAAATTTTGTGATGAATTTGTCATTTTTAGGATTATATCAGACTGTTTCAAGTCATTATAGTTTGCTTTTTATATTGGAAATAGCAGTTGTGATGATAGAGTTCTTTTTGCTGGGTTTATGGGAAAGAAAGTGGACAGTTCATCTGTTGGTGCTTGTTTTTTTAGCTAATCTTTTCACTTGGGGAAGTGGAGAGATTCTTCAACGATTTGGTTGGATCTTTTGATCAGCCATCCACAACAAAACAAAATTAGTCATGAAGATTATAATAAAAATCCAGTTAGGTAAATCATGTAAGAAAAAAGCAGCGAACCACCCAGGGAGCAAGAAGCTAGCAGCGAGTCCAAAGCTGAATGCAGGTTTGTTGGGCATAGCTTTATAAAGTAGATACAATGTGATAGGCATGGAAAAGTTAATAAAAAGTTGACCTAAAGCCCAAATCCAATAATTAAGCGGACCTAAGAAATAGAAAAAAGCGGCTAGGGGGCTAGAAAATAAAATAATACGACGTATAGTGAAATAATCACACAGAATACCGCCGAGTGCTTTACCGGCGAAGACAAAAATGGCAAAAAATAAAGGCAGCCAAATAATTCCCTCAAAAGGGGCATATCGAGCGAAGCCCATGAAAGAGCGAATCGAGATACAGAAAAGAAGAGCCACTGGAACCCATAATGGTAATTTTATTGTTTTTTTCATATTTCGATGAATGGATTTTAAAGTTGGTAAAGCCCAAATACAAAACAATAAGAATATCAGAAGAATTAAAAAAGACGTTTTTAAGAGAATATTATCTGGATATAAAGTTCCTAACATCAAGCCGATCGCACCAGTGGATACAAAAATGCCCAAAGGATACATCTTATCATTGGATTGTTCAAGGACTTCCGCTCCTGCAGCAACGTGAAAAAAAGCATTTGCAATGCCGACGAGTAAAAGCCGTAGATATTGACAACAAGGTAATAGAAAACCAGTAGCCAATAACAAAAAAGAAATTAAAATAAATTCTTTTTTACGAGATGTATCGTCTAGAATAAAACCGATAATAGGCTGGGTCGCAAAAGCAAGTATGTTGTAAAATAAAATAAATAAAAATAAAAAATTCGGATAATTATAAGGAAGCGTTTGAAAAAGAGTAATAGCACATAAACCATCAATACAGGCATGAGCTAATGTATAAAGGAAAAGGTAGCTTTTTTTCATCGATATTCTAGTTATTATTTTTCCTCAAACTGAAATAACTCTGGACAGTTCGTTATTCCATATTTAAGTGGGTTACATCTATAACAGCCTGTTTTGTATGTATTAATCAAGCCTCCCTTTACATTAAAATATCCTTTTTTTCTTTTACACAATTCTTCTATTTCAGAACCCAAGAGCTTTTTTCCTGTAAGACTTTCTTCAACAAATCTTTGGGAGATAAATATGTCCGTGGATATAAATGCTGACAAGATAGATAGTAATAATGTAACAGCAGAAAGTAGTTTTTTCTTTTTTAAGTACAAAGAAAAAAGGAAAAAATAAATAGTAAAAAAAGAAATAAAAAACAAAGAAAATAGTAGCAATATGAAAAGGTAGTGAGGCTTTAAGAGAGATGGAGAAATTACATACATTATCTTGGGGTTAAAGCCTCCTAAATCAGCAAAGGCAGGTATAGAAAAAAACATAAAAAGTAAAAAATATAGAAAATATTTCATTTTTCCCTTTCTAAAAAGATTAGTAAGATTGTTCATTTTCATTTTGTATCTCCTCTGATTTATCAACGCAAGCTCCATTTAAGTAAACATGTCCGGGAAGGCGGATACATTCTTTTGTTTCTCGTTCGACGCGTTCCAGCTCGGCACGTTTTTCTCGTTCGACGCGTTCCAGCTCGGCACGTTTTTCTCGTTCAACGCGTTCCTGTTCGGCACGTTTTTGTTGTTCAACGCGTTTCTGTTCGGCACGTTTTTCTCGTTCAATTTTTCGTTGAGATTCTCGTTTATGCCAGTCATCTTCCCATGATAAAAATCTAACACAGAAGGGATTTTTACTAACTTTTGTACATAGTGCCTTAAGTTCATCTATAGAATAGCAGAGTTCTCCAATACACGCGTTTTGTGAATGTTCAAGTTTTGTCAAAAGGTTCGAGATTTCTTTTTCTTCCCAGATCAGATGATCAAAGAAATTGTAAAAAGTGTATTTTTCTTTAGATTGACATTCATGGATGTATCTTGGATAGGGACCTACTTTAAGCCAAATACCTATGTTTTCAGCTTGCTCTAAAAAAATGGAACAAAATTCATTTTCCATATAATGACAAATCGTATACAAATCATTGGCTGTATAAAATTGATGATTGATAGTTAAATGTGAAGACCAGATTCCGTCAGAAGCAGAAAATGTCCCAAATGAGGTAAGTTTGTCAAGAGCTGCTGTAGGAGATCTATAGGTGCTAATAATAATATCACCATTATTTTTATAGTCCGTGGAATGAATAGAATCAAAGCCAAGAGTTTCCTTAAGTTTTTTTTGTTCTTTTATCAGAGTTTGAGAGGCTTTATACTGTTCTTCTGGGGGTAGTTTTAAAATTTGCGACCACTTTTCTTTCAATGTTTTTTCTATTGATAAAAAGGCTTCTTTTTCATCTTCGGATAATTTGTATTCTGCCATGAAAAAAGGCTTTTGGGCGGCTATATTCCAATTTTCAATCAAATTGCGACATCTTTGATCACAATTTGTTTCTTTTATTGTTAGTAAGTTTTGGTGTTTATATCCCATTTTGGCATTATTAGACTCGCATATATGGGTTTTTGCTGTGAAAATAAAAGAGTTAATAATTTTTTTTGTGCTGACATAATGTAAAAGAAAAACAGTCATATAAATGGCTAATACAGCCCCTAATGGCCAAACTATTTTTTTTGTTTTTTTGCACATAAATGACAAAATATAAGTAAATAATCTTTCAAAAAGGAAAAATAAAAAGATAAATGAAATTACAAAAAAAACAGGATATGCTTGAAAATCATTGTTTAGATAAACATCATAATTCCCTTTTTCAGAACAGCTCACACAAAAAAACATTCCCAAATAAACAGTTAATTTCTTCATTTGTATTCTCTTTCTTTTACAATTAATATCTATCACATTTCATTGTGATAAAAAAGATTTTTTAAACTTCTTCATTTCTTAAGGCTTTTCGAGCTGTTTCATAACTAAATCCGGCTCGACCTAAAACTGCCAAATCTTTTTGATACATTTCCGAACGTTGTTCTATTGGTCTCCAGAAACCAAGTTTTCTTTTTTTGACGAGCTTACGGGCAGCTTCCAAATCCATTTCTTGAATAGAAATTTCTTGTGTTTTCAGGATATTTTCTATCAAATCATTTTCTAAACCAGAGGCTTTTAATTTATTGGTAATAAATCTGATGGATTTACCTGTCTCTGTCAAACGTTGGAAAGTATTTTCAGCAAAACGTTTGTCATTAACATATCCTAAGCGAACCATTTCATCAATAATGGTTTGTATCCAATGGGTTGTTTCAGAAGGAACTTCTTCTCCATTAAGTTTTGTTTTATAAACACGATTTTCTAAAACAGAGCGGAGTTTTTCTGTCGTACTTTCATAACGTGATAAGTAATAAAGGGCTATATTATATAATCTTTTTTGTGTTAACTTCTTGGGCATATTGACAAGCTCCTACTTTATCGTCATAGTACATAAAAAAGAGGGTGCTGTAAATGAATATTATTTTGCCTTTTATATTGAATGATGGTTTGTTAAGAGGTCGTTTCGTTAAACTAGACAGTTTGATGAGTGATGCTTTATGTCATCAGCATCATCCTAAAATGATTGAACAAATTTTAGCGGAATCTGTTACAGTTGCTTTAATGCTTTCTTCATTTTTGAAATATGAAGGGCTTTTTACCATGCAAATTCAAGGGAAAGGGCCTGTGACACTGTTAGTTGTGGATATCACGAGTGAAGGGAAAGTTCGTACTTCTGTTCGATACGATGAGAAGCTTCTTCCTCAAGATAATAAAAAGCTACAAGATATTTTCGGAACAGGCGTTTTAGTGTTTACAGTTGATCAAGCTACACAGCAAGACGAGCGTTATCAAGGTGTTGTTGAATTATCAGGTTCCTCTTTAGCAGAAGCAGTAGAAAAGTATTTTCAATCATCAGAGCAGATTTTGACTCATTTACTTCTTTTTTCAAGAGAAAAAAATGGTTTATGTCAAACAGGTGGTTTGGTCGTGCAGTTAATGCCAGATAACACCTCTTCTAATGAAAAACGTTTAGATGCTTTTGAAACGGCTTGTGTTTTGGCCGATAGTTTGAAAAAAGTAGAGTTTTTTGATGAAAAATTGTCAGCTGAAAAATTACTTTTTCGATTGTATCATGCAGATCATTTACTTTTGTTCCCGGCAAAACAAGTTTCTTTTGCATGTCGTTGTTCTGAGGAAAAAGTTAAAAAGATGCTTCGTGGTTTTTCGACGCAGGAATTGGATGCAATGTATCAAAATGGAGAGATACAAGTTGATTGTCAATTTTGTGGTAAAACATATTGCTTTAAAAAAGGAGAATGGGAATGAAGAAAACAATATTTGGCTTAATATTAGCATGTGTTTTAACAGCTTGTGTGCCGCAATATAGTAATCCATATAAAATGAAAGATTATACTCAGGTCCCTTTATTGGAGCTGCCTGTTCGACGAGTGGAAACAATTTCTCATGTTAGTGGTTTGGAAAGATTACCTCATGTTGAGCGTATGATGCCGATGTCGCCGGAAAAAGCCCTTAAAAATTGGGCTTTGATACGCTTACGTCCGACATATGCAACAAATAATAAAGCTATTTTTGTTATTGAAGAAGCTTCCATGATACGTGAAGAAGATCCAAATGATAGCTTTTTTGTTTTGGATAATTATAAGTATAAATTGACATATAAAGTTTCACTGGTGATTGAAGATGAAGAAGGAGCTGCTCTAAAAACTGTAGAGGCTTCAGGTTTTGCTTCTGAAAGCCAGCCACAGAATGCAAGTGAACGAGAGCGAGATACTTTATTTATGAATTTATTGGGTGAAATGGAAAATCAACTTGATGAAGAAATGAGTGAAGAAATACAGCAAAATCTGATTGACCTTTGATTGCGAGTGGTGTATAAGGAAGGAACATTGCGGGTGTAGCTCAATGGTAGAGCGGAAGCTTCCCAAGCTTAAGACGAGGGTTCGATTCCCTTCACCCGCTCCAGTTTGTTTTTCTCTCTTAGGTTCATTTTTTTTCATTTTCGGATGATGTTGTCGTAGATTTTGAGATAAGAATTGAAAAAAAACTTGTCAAATTGATGAATTGTACTACAATGCTCTACACTGAGGGAAAGGAGACAGAATGGATGCTGCAGCTTTAGCTCAAATTACTCACGGAATTTATATTCTGGGTGCCGCAGACGATAAACGTTTTGTCGGATGTGTAGTTGATGCCGTTATGCAGGCTTCTATGAAACCATTGGTTATTGCTTTATCTTGTATGAATACGGGTTTTACTAAACATGTTGTGGATAAAACAAAACGTTTTAGTCTATCTGTTGTTGATGAAGCAGTTTCACCTTTTGTCATTGCTAATTTTGGTTTTCAGACAAGTCGTCTTGTTGACAAATGGAGTAATGTCAATTATCTGGAAAAAGAGGGATTGCCTTTTTTAAAAGAAACGTTGGCAGGTTTTACCTGTCGCGTTTTATCAGTTCAACCATTTGAAAGCCATACGGTTTATTTGGCTGAAGTGGAAGACGCTTGGTTAGGAAAGGACGGAATATGTTTGACCTATCAAGCATATCAAAACGGTTTTAAAGCACAAGTATTTAGTGCTTTTCAACAATATTTAAAGGAGAAGGAAATGACAGAACAAAAATATGAATGGGTTTGTACTTTGTGTGGTTATGTTTATGATGAGGAAACGCCCTTTGAGGATTTACCTGATACATGGGTTTGTCCTTTATGTGGCGCAGGAAAGGATGCGTTTGAGAAACGTCTTATTCAAAAGTAATCTTTGTTTCGAAAAAATCTAAAACGAGTCTATCTAATACAAATAAAAAACGCGGCTTTTAAAAGGCCGCGTTTTTGACAGGAATTATCCTTTTATTCGGAAGACATTTTTTTGGGCGAATTAAATATCCTGTTTTCTTTATGTTTTAATTATTTTTAAAGAGTTATATAAAAACATTGACAAAACGAAAAGAAAGATCTATACTCTATTTTTAATTCACGGATAAGTGGAGATTTCAAATGGAAAAAAATCACATTGAGGCAGAGAAAAAATATTTTTCGGCTGCAGAACGAAGAGTTCAAAAATTTGTTGATGGCGTATTTAATCGGAATTTAAATTTGGTAAGTGTCTTCCGTCCTGCTGGGCAAACACATGCTAAGAAGATAGCGGCGTTGTTGCCTATGTGCTCTTTAAGTTTTCTGGAAAGATTTGGTGCAGCTTGTAAAGCAGCAAATATTTGTTATCCTCCTAATGTGCTGTTATCTGATACTCGTCTTAATTTTTTTCAAAAGTATGCGATTTGGAAAGGAAAAGGATTTGATTTTCCAGGGTTGGCTGTCAATTTTATTTCTGAAAGTATGAAGGATGAGAAAAATTGGGGAACAGATTTATTCCGGACTCATCAAGAGCTGTTTAAGGTGTTAAAAAACAATTTTATTCATTCAGATTCTTTAATTGATTTTTACTCTTCCAATATGAAAAAGAATCCAATTTGGTATTCTCAATCGGAAAATGTCTCAAAGTTTCGATCGATTGTTTTTCATGATTCTCCCAAATTAAGAAATTCTTTTTTAAAGGAAATTCTCAATTCTCAAAAAATAGATGCTTCATCTGCCGCTTTTTTATTGACTGAAGTTGCTTCGGAAGGAAATGATTCTTATAACGATACAAAAAAAGCATTATCTGCTTTTATGGTCTTTGATTTGGAAAAATATGGTTGTAACGAAAGCCAATTTTTAGAAGACTTCCAAAATAAAAATCTATTTTTGGCTCATTTTGAGCAAGCATTGCGTCAAAGTCATTCAACTCTTCTACCCTTGTTCTTGGAACTAAAGCTTCAAGAGGGAACGCGTTTGACACATCAAAAGGAAATGTTAAAAGAAAAAGAAAGTGCAGAAATTCGTCGACATCAAGAAAAAATAAAAATGGTGCGAACAATAGCACAACATCAACTTGATTTTTTAACACATAAGCACTCTTTAGAACTTTGTATTGAGTAAATTAAAAAGGGAATGTTAAATTCCCTTTTTTTTTGCTTTTAAAGCCCAAAAGTTAAGAAGAAGCATTTTTAGATACAATTAGATATAAATATAAAAAACTATATTTTTATGTTGTCAAGATATAGAAAAATGATTAGTATGCCTAAAATGTATTAGGTTGTTTTTTATTGATTGAAAATGCATAACTTATGAAGCAAGATTTTATTATTTATATATTAGGAATATTATTTTTTTGTAGTTTTTTTTCCACTCCTATGCGTGCTGCAGAAAAAGCTGCAGAGTATCAGCTTCCTTTTGAAGCGGCTAAGGATGTATATGAAAGGCCATATTCATTTTCTGAAAGTAATATCAACAAGACATTATTAAAACGAAATACACTGCTTTTGGTCGGCGCCGGTGTTGGAACAATGGGGATTTTATATTTGATGCCATCAAGTTTTACGAATTGGGAAGATGATGGAAAAAATCCTTTTAGTAAATGGTGGGACAATGTTACAGATGGACCTGTTTGGGATGAAGATGACTTATTTTTAAACTATATTGCTCATCCTTACTGCGGTGCTATTTATTATATGGGCGCACGTTCTGCAGGAGCAAATGCATTTGAGTCTTTTTTATATTCGTTTGCGTTATCTACATTCTTCTGGGAATATGGGATCGAGTCATTTGCGGAAGTCCCGTCGATACAAGACTTAATTGTGACACCTCTTGGAGGAGCCATTGTGGGGGAAGGTTTTTATTTAGCTAAAAGGCATATTTATGAAAATGAAGGAAAATTGATGAACTCTAAAGTTCTGGGAAGTACGGCTGTGTTTTTGATGGATCCGATGACGGAAATTACTAATTATATATGGGATGAGGAGGAACAGGAGGATCTAGAAAAACATGCATTTTCACTTCAAGCTCAACCGATTATGGCAAAAGATGGTAGCATGGGATATGGTATCTCGCTGAGTTTTTCGTTTTAGCTTTGGATAAAAAAAACCTCCGAAAGGAGGTCTTTTTATGGGGCGGAAGATGAGACTCGAACTCACGACATCTGGTACCACAAACCAGCGCTCTAACCAACTGAGCTACATCCGCCATAAGCTGGCTCTTTTTTACAATTTTCATTTTTAAAAGTCAAGCTTTTTTTTATCATTTAATTAAACTATTCTGTCGTTCTTGATTTAAAATAGCTTCTTTGATTTTGTTGCCGGCTTGATGAACATTTTGTCGAAGCCAGTTGCCATAAAGATTTTTATCTCCTCTGCTCATTAAAGCATTGAAGATCAGAGTTCCCTTTTCAATTCGAATGACAAGTCGATAGGGGTGACCTTGTTCATCATAAAGACGGTAAGTATAAATATTGTCATATCCATTTTTCTTATCGAGCAATTCTTTTACTTGGCGTGTATTTACTAGAGTTTTTATTGTTTGTCTGACTTGATCTGCCAGGATAGAAGGATATTTTTTGAGTTGGCGTAATAGCTTTGGAAATACCAAATAGGGGTGCCCTTGAAATTAAGGTTGAAGTTTTTGAGTATCAGTTGTTGTTTCTTGAGAATTTTGGGTAATAACTTGAAGGCGCCTTTTAGGTTCTTTTGCAGAACGTATTTTTTCTTGACGATATTCCGCAATGAATGGAGCCAATTTGGGAATAGAAGATTCAGCAATCATTAAAAAACGTTGAGTTGCTAAATCAAAGGGCGTTTGTTCATTTAAGTTGCGTAAATTAGCAATGATTTCACAAGCATCATCTAACGCATCCGGTATAAGTTTAGATAGCGCTTGCAGTAAAGCTTTATGACCTTTTTGGAAGATGTAATGGATTGGCGTCATACCGATTTCATCATGCATAAAAAATTGAGCATATAAAGTTGTATCTTTCAGTATTTTATATTCTCGGATTTTTAAAAGAGCATTTTTATTACCATTTTGTGCTAAGAAAGAAATAAGGCCATTTTGCTTTATTAAAGAACGAGCCAATACTTTTTTTTCTGTAAAAACTTCTAAGAAAAGATCTATGTTTCGCTCTATGAGTTCTTGTCTTTCTTTTTTATTTGAAAAGCTTTCAATAAAGGATTTTAAAGAAGCGGGATTGCTTTGAAAAAGTTTAAAGATAGCTGTTTCGACAACTTTATCGGGACGCCATTTTATTTTTGTTGTTAATAAGTTTGCTTGTAATGGCAGAATTTCTTCCATTTTTTCGCTTTCTTTTTGCTTAAGATCGATAATCATCTCGGCTAATTTCTCATTATTTATAATCCCGTATTGAAAAAGCATAAAGGGTAAAGAGCATTTTTCTTTTTCGCAAGGAAGTTCTAATGTCCATAAGTAAGTCTGCGAAGAACGTCTGGAGGTCATAATTTGAGAAAATAATTGCATTTGCTTTGCATTTAAAGAGCTGAGTAAAGCATTTATTTTATCTTTATCATAGAAATGAGTTAAAACAATAGCCAGTTCTCTTTCAAAATGGAAACGTATAGATAAAGGTAATAATTCACGTACAGTTGCATTAGAATCATAAGACGCCTTAAAAATTCGGTCTAACAGCTGAGGATCTTTCAAAAAGTCTTCACGAATTCTTGCCATTAGTTCAGGGTCTAAGCTATATTTTTCAAAGAGTTCTTTTAAATACTTTGCATTTTGAGGTATATAAAAACCTTTGATAAATGCTAATGTCGCAGTTGTTGAAAATCCTTTTTTGATTTCTCCGTTTTTTAAAGGAAACTCATGGATTAATGGGATTAAGTTCCCCTTTCTGTCTGTTAAATGAGCAATAAATTCTCGCATAAAACAAGGCTGTTCTAGGTAATGAGCATGCATTTCAGGAATGCCATTGTGTATTGCTTTTGGATTGTTTTCATAAATTGGCCACTCAAGTAATTCAGCCCATTCTGCCGGGTGTTCATCTTTTTTTCTATCATGAGGAAAATAAGTGTCTGCAATCTTAGAAACCAATAAGTCATTATTTTTTAAAATAGCTGTATGTAATAAAAGAGTTTCTTTCATCATGAGATGGAAAGCATTAAAATCATAACTGTAAAGATCGAGCAGGAAGTAAATATAAGTTTGAGCTTCATTGATGAGATCGTCTGATAAATGTTGTCGATCATTTAAATCATAAAATTGATAAGAACTTTTGATAAAATTTGGGAAAAAAAATGCAGAATAAATGGCACAAATAGTATGAATGCTTAGTCCTAAACGCATCAATTCAGAGGTATGTTTAATTTGTGGATTAATTTTTTTGATATAATCACGAGGTGTTTTGACTGGATGTCTTTTTAGCTTCGCAAAGATGCGACTTGTTTCTAAAATAATAGGGTCATTTGGTTGTCTTTTTTCAACTTCTAAGACTATGGAAAAGATTTGTTGACGTTTTTTTAAGTCAGCCTCTTGTTCTTCAACAATTTTTTTTATTTCAGCTTTATCTCGCAAAAAGAGATATCGTCCATAAATAGAAGGACCGTCCTCCGGTTCTGTTGTTTGAGGTTCTGTTGACATTTTTGATTCCGTATTTTCTCTATTTTTTTGTATAATATCATAGTATCTCTGAAAAGTAAAGGAATTGAGGGAAAATTTTTTTTAAAAAAGAGATTTTTTATAAAATATTTTTACTGAACAATTGTGAAATAAGCTGAAGATAATTTTTTAAAGGAAAGAGATTTTAAACAGAGTTTAAGGAAAAATAATGATGGCGTCCCCACGGGGATTCGAACCCCGGTTATTGCCGTGAGAGGGCAGTGTCCTAGGCCTCTAGACGATGGGGACTAAAAAGCCATGACCACTCTTATGCCATAAAAAAAATGATTTGACAAGTCTCTTGTGTAGATTTTTCTAAAAAAAGGTTTTGATTCTTTTTTTAGATTAGCGTAAATTAAAGCGATCAAAGAAAAAGGAGAAGAAAATGAATTCAAAAAATGAAGATCCTACGGTTGATTTGTCTTGGAAACGTTATTTGTTGCCTCCGCTTCATCCAGAAGGACAAAAATTTGTGATTATTTCGGCGGCTCTTAGTTTCCTTTTGTGGGTTATGTTTATTCCGTTGGGTGTATTAGGGATATTAGCCACCATTTTTTGTTTTTATTTTTTTCGCAATCCAAAGCGGATCACACCTATCGGAGATAATTTGATTATTGCTCCGGCGGACGGTATTGTCAGTAATATTACTGAAGTTATTCCTCCTTCTGAAATAGAGATGGGGACTGAGCCGCTTACGCGAATTAGTATTTTTATGAGTGTTTTTAATGTTCATGTTAATCGAGCCCCTGTGACAGGAAAAATTACACAAGTTCATTATCGACCGGGAAAGTTTGTGAGTGTTGCAGAAAAAGATAGTGAAGATAACGAACGTGAAGAATATAGTATGATTACACCTTCAGGGAAAAAAGTTGGTTTTGTTCAAATAGCTGGTTTAGTGGCACGTCGAATTGTCTCTTTTGTCAAAGTCGATGAAGAATTAAAAGCAGGACAAGTTTTTGGTCTTATTCGGTTTGGTAGCCGATTAGATGTCTTTTTGCCGAAAGGGGTTGCCCCTCAGGTCGTCCTAGGACAGACAGCAGTTGCAGGAGAGACTATTTTAGCTAACCTAGAGGGTAAACAGATCACAGCCAAAGGAGAAGAACGATGATTAAAAAGATACAAAAAAATGAGGAACTAGATATTCGACCACTTTTTCCTAATATGGTGACAATGTTAGCACTTGCTTGTGGTGTTTCATCTATGCAATTTGCTTTTTGGGGGAATTGGTCTTTTGCTGTTGTTTGTATTGCTCTTGCCGCAATTTTTGATGCATTGGATGGACGAGTCGCTCGATATTTGAATATTTCTTCTAAATTTGGAGCCGAATTAGATTCTTTATCGGATTTGGTCTCTTTCGGAGTTGCTCCAGGTTTTTTAATGTATCAATGGACGATGGATCCTGTTATTCGCGCTCAAGCAATTGTAATTGGGAGTAAGGATCCTCTTGCTGTTGGGGTTCCTTGGGTTATCGTATTATTCCTTGTTATGTGTTGTGCATTACGTTTAGCACGTTTTAATACAATGCTAGAAGAAGGACCTCAACCAGACTATTGGAAACATTTCTTTGTCGGATTGCCAGCTCCGGGAGGTGCTTATGTTGCTTTGATGCCATTGGTTTTTTTCTTATGGACGAATGATCCTGTTTTTCGGAATCCTGACTTAGTGAGTGTCTTTATGCTTATGAGCGCTATTTTAATGGCTAGTCGTGTTCCGACGCCGTCTTTTAAAAAAATCCATTTTCCGCGGGTTAATCCTTTCTATCGACAATTAGCGGTTGTTTGTATGCTGGCCTTTATAGCCTTATCGGTGACATTGATGCTGAAAAACTTTTGGATTTTTGCCAGTATTGTTGCTTTGATTTATTTGGCGATGATTCCGATAGGCTTTATATATTTCTTATTTTTAAAGAAAAAATCAAAATAAAGTTTTTTTATAACAAAAAAACTGTTATACTAAATAAAAGAAATAAGTTAAAGAAAGGATATAAGATATGAAAACTGTATTTATCTTTTTGTTTTCTTTATTTTCTGTTTCAGTAATGGCGCAGTTGCCGTCTAATCCGTGGGTAACACAGTCTCCGGTTCAGGATAGGCTGAATAACTCGATTGTCACAACGCGAGAAAGTGAGGCTGTTAGGGTTCGTCAAGGTATCGGAGATTCTCCGGGAGAACGAGATAAATACAAGATAGATAGAACGCAATTTACTGGTGAAGCTACAACCTGGGGAGAAGCATATGGACAAGAAATGATAGCTCCCGAGGTCAACACTTCTAATATTCTTTTGATGACTAATCATTTGCGTAAAGTCGGTTATCAAATTCCGGCAGAATATGATGATTATATTAAGCAGGCCCCAGGTTGGTATAAAGAAAAATATATGGCTGCTTTGCAAGAGTTAAGTTCTGCATCTTTAGAAAAAGATCCTGTAACGGGTATAGCTAATAATTTTAAGAAAATTATTGAGGAAAAGACAGGATTATCTCTTGAGAATTTTGTGAATACATCTTTTAATGTAATCGAGGGGAAATAGGAAAAAATGAAAAAGATATTATTTATTTTAATTATCTCTGTTCTCGTTTTTCCTTTAAGAGCTCAAGCAGAACTAGATAATCGAATGACGATGGCGGGTGCTGCTCAACCAACGACAGCTCCGGTTGTTGAGAAGCAAGAATCCAAAATACAATTTTCTCCGGATTCAACAGTTGCTTTAACAGCTGAACGTATTAAATCTGCTCGTATTTTTAAAAACCCTCAACAAGTTAAATATTTTTATGCTCAGATGCAAAGTGTGAATAAGGCAATTGACCGTGCACAGACTAAAGCGCTGAAAGATATACCAGAACAAAATACAGCTCAACGTGAGCAAGTAAAACGAAAAATGAACCGGCAAACACCTGTTAGATTTAAAGATGTGAATATCGATGATGCTGCTTTAAATCAATTAATAAATGAAAAGCCGGAAACAGCTATGTTAATGCTTTCTTCTCGGTTAGAATATCAAGATGCAGAGGAATTAACAGCTGAAGAAAAACAAGAAATGTTAGAGCGTTTAAAAAGACAATTTAAAAGTTTAACAGGTTTTACGGTTGAAGAGTATCAAGAGATTTTTGAGAAACAACTTGAGGCTGATAATGCTGAGGAATTGGAAGGCGAAGAGCTTTTACAGGATGATACAATGTTAGGAGGAGAAGTTGTCCCTGCTAAATCAACATCTCAAGCGAAATAAAAAAGGAGAAGTTATTTTGGACAAGGGGCTTAGAGCCCCTTGCTTTATTTTGGTTCGTCCACAGATGGCTGAGAACATAGGGATGGCTGCTCGTGCCATGATGAATTGTGGTGTTTTTGACTTGAGAGTTGTTGCTCCCAGAGAGAGCCCCACTAATGAAAAAGCTTTCTCTGCGTCATCAGGCGCTGAGCTGATTTTGCAGCAAGCTCAGGTGTTTGAAACACTCTCTCAGGCAGTCTCTGATTTAAATTTTTTGATTGCTACGACAGCTCGAGCCAGAGATATGGAAAAGAAAGTTTTAACAGCGGAAGAAAACATGCCTATTCTTTTGCGACACATAAAGAATGGAGAAAAAGTTGGCATTCTTTTTGGCTGTGAGCGGACGGGACTTTTGAATGATGAGCTTGCTTTAGCTGATAATTTGTTGACCATACCCTTAAATCCGGCTCATACATCTTTGAATTTATCTCAAGCAGTTCTTTTGGTCGGCTATGAGTGGCTTAAAGCCCTTCAAGCTCAGTCAGAAAATTCCGCTAAAATTCAACCTTCGTTAGCTTCAAAAGAAGAATTGGTGCAATTTTTAGAACGATTCGAAAAAATTTTAGATGAAAAGGGTTATTATCGCTGGTCTTTAAAAAAGCCTAGGATGCGGCGAAATTTAAATAATATTTTTGTTAAAGCTGGTTTAACAAAACAAGAAATTCGAACCTTACATGGTGTTTTAAACACTTTGACAGGGCGCAGATAAAAAAATCTTGCATTTAGAAACAAAATGAGATATAAAAACAGGCAACCAAGGCCTTCTTGGTTGTGCCGGTTTAGCTCAGTTGGTAGAGCAACGCATTCGTAATGCGTGGGTCGGGTGTTCGAGTCTCCTAACCGGCACCATTTTTATATATTAAAATCATTCCGTTTAAAATCTTATCAATGAAGCAAATAATAGAGGGGAAAATCTATCAATGTTTTAACAGAAATGTATATCTGTTATTTTGATCGTCTTGTAATTGAGAATACTTTTATTCTTTGATGTTTTCTACCATTTAGGGCACTTGGCAGTTTCTTTTTGATAAGAGCTTTGTGTATCAATTGCTAAGTTTTCTTCGACCATTCGTTTTTCAACATAAGAGAGTAAAGGCTCAACTTCATTTTTAATTTGATTAACCATCTGATTTAAAATTTGTTGAGCATTTCCAGGACGAGCAGCTTTGACTTTTACTTTTTTGGCTGCGATTTGATAAGCTTCTTTAATTTTTCCGGAAAAGAATTTTAATCCTTCTTGTTGGACGCGAACGTGATAATTTTCATGAGCTTTAATGACTTTATAATTGCAGGAGCCTGGTCGATATTTTTTATCAATATATACATCTATTTTGGGATAACCGATGTTGACGGTAATGGAATCTAATCCAATACAAACAGTTCCGTTTCGTTGAGGAATATTAAAAGAAGTCGCAGTGACTTGATTAACAAGTTGCGCGGATGTTAAGCCCATTGTTGTATTGTAAGGTAGAGCAGGAAATTGATTGCTGGATTTTGTATTGTCATAATAAACTTTACCATAATTAAAATTAACTTGAACAGTTGGTGTTTTTTGATAGGCCGAACATTGAGCAAAAGCAAGAGTTATTGGCATGCTCAAAAAAAGAATGACAGAACATAAAATTATTTTATAATATTTCATAAGATGAACTATAACGAAAAAAAGGAAAAAAGTCATGCAAAAAATAATTTCTTGGAATGTTGCATCGTTTCGAGCTCGACTGCCTTTGATAAAACAGTTGATGGAAAAAGAAAGACCGGATATTTTGCTGTTACAGGAAATGAAACTGGAAGCACATCAATATCCTTTTGAAGAAATAGAAAAACAAGGTTATTATACAGTTTTATCCGGTCAAAAATCTTGGAATGGTGTGGCAATATTATCTAAAGAACCTTTGGAAGAAAGGAAACTTTCTTTGGACGGATTTGAAGACCAAGCAAGATTTGTGGAGGCAATATTATCAGATGGAACATCAGTGATGTCTGTTTATGTTCCGAATGGGCAACCACCGGAAAGAGAACCAGAAGATACAAGTCGATTAACCTATAAATTATCTTGGATGAAAGCGTTAAATGAATATATTGCTCAGAAGGTTTTACAAAATGATAAGTTTATTTTAGGTGGAGATTTTAATGTCATTTTTCAAGACGGAGATGTTTATAATCCAACCTTATTTGAGGGGAATGCATTGATGGTTCCATCTGTTCGAGAAAAGCTTTCAGATTTACATAAAACCGGTGTTGTTAATGCTGTTCGTCATTTCCATTCGGAGAGTGGCTTATATACTTTTTGGGATTTCCAAGGAGGAGCATGGCCACGAAATCATGGTATATTGCTTGATGCGTTATATTTGGCTCCAAGTATGAAGGGAAATTTATCAGATGCCGGCGTTTTGAAAGAATATCGGGCCTTAGAAAAGCCTTCAGATCATGTTCCAATTTATTGTATTTTAGAATAATCCTCTTTTTCTAAGAAAGAATAAAGCATTTTCAAATCATTACTCATAATGATTTTCTTGAATTCTTTAGAAAGCGGAGTTCCCCAATAAAGCCCCATTATATGACGTAGCATGGAAAGAGGTTTTCGACCTTTTTCTATTTCTTTTTGTAATGAAGGAAGTATCTGAGCAATGATTTCTTTTCTCGTTAAAATAGGATGAGGGTCATTATAAAATAAATAATCGATATTTGCCAGGAAATAAGGTTCAGCATAGGCTCTTCTACCAATCATAACGCCATCAACTTGTTCAAGGTGTTGTTTGATGCTTTCTAGAGAGGTAATATTGCCATTTATTTCAATAAAAAGGTGAGGAAAATCTTCTTTTAAACGGTAGACCAGCTCATAATTTAAAGGTATCTTTTCTCGATTTTCTTTAGGAGTTAGTCCTTTTAGTCGAGCATTTCTGGCATGGATAATAAATTTTTGACATCCGGCTTGAGAAGTCGTTTGAATAAAGTGTGTTAAGTCTTTATATGCGTTTTTTGTCTCTTCTAATGCAATTCGAGTTTTAACGGATACAGGTAATTTAGTTGCTTGTGTCATTTTTTCGATACAGCGAGCAACAAGCTCAGGTTTTGCCATAAGACACGCTCCAAAAGAACCTGCTTGCACACGTTCTGAAGGGCAACCGGCATTGATATTGATTTCATCATATCCGAAATTTTCTCCCAGTTTGGCACAATGAGCCATTATTTGAGGAGTTGATCCTCCCAGTTGTAATGCTATCGGATGTTGACAAGAATCGAAAGTTAACAAATGATTATAGTCTCCATGCCATAGAGCTTGTTCCGCAATCATCTCAGTGTAAAGGAAGGCATGGTGGGAAATTAAACGAATAAAAGAACGAAAAAAATTATCCGTCCAATCTAACATAGGTGCTATGGAAATTTCTTTTTTTATCATTTTTTCAATATATGTTAAAAAAAACTTTTGAAAAAGTATTTTTTGTTCTATGATAGCAAAAAGTTCGAATAAAAGGGGGAACTGATGTTTACAAAAACAGAAATGACAGCCGTTGAACAATATTTCCAGAAACTTTTTAAAAACCCGGGGATAACTTTAAAAGAAGGAACGGGAAAAGATGCTCCTGCAGAGGTTTCAATTAACGGACAGTTTATTGGTGTTGTTTATAAAGATGTGGACGAAGGTGAAACATCTTATGATTTTAATATGTCAATTTTGGCAGAAGATTTATAAAAGAAAGGATATAAAATGAAAAAGACTCTGTATGCATTTTTGATGTGCTCAGCGGCCGTTGTTCCGGCTTTCGCGCAAACAGAAACAGAGCAAGCTGTTTTAGACTTAATAAAAGAAAAAGTCCTTCCAACTGAGGTGACTTATACAGATCCAGTTTCCATTAAAACAACATCAGCTGGCTATGTTATTAACATTCCAGAAGGGACACTAAAAGCAGATAATAATGTCAAAGTGCCGGCGTATGCTTTTGTTCTATCGAAAGATGCTTCTTTTAAAAACACGGATCAATATAAATTTGCTTTAAACAGCTTAGAAAGTTATAGTCCTGTTTTAAAACAAATGTTGGATTCTCAGAATGTTAAATTGGAAAGTTTTACATATGAAGGGAAAATGGTTCCAGCGTTAAAATTGATTACAAGTCAGATAGCTCAAGGTAAAAACTTTGTTGTTCAAGAAGGCCCTGATACGAGCGAAATTATTCGTGTCGGCTCTTTTTTAGTGAAAGATACATTAGATTCTTTGAGCGGAAACTCAGTTAAAGCAGAAGGAGATATTACTTTAAAAGATATTTTAATCAATCATCCTTTTTTACAGATAACAGTCAATCAGTTAGACACGCAAGTTTCTATTCCTGAAACGACATTAGGAAATACGGATTTAGATCAGGTTTTAAATGCTTCGGAAGTGAAATTTGGCATTCAAATGAAAAATTTAAAAGCGAAATCTTTCTTTTTGCCGGTTCAAGAAGTCGGATTAGATTCTTCATTTGATATTACTTTTAAACAAGATATGTCGACAAAAATTGTCGATATGAATATTGATTGGACAGCATCAAACATTGGAATCGTTTCTCCCGATATCGAGCTTGCTTCTAAGCTTCCAACTTCTTTGAACTTTGATATGAATTTAAAGGGCTTTACTTATGCCGATTTAAAAAGTTTGGGTGAATCTCAAAATCATTTGAATGAAGCTCGTTCTGTCCCATTCACGAGACCTGAAGCATTAAAAGTTCTGGAAAATGAAGTTCAAACCAAAACAAATGAGTTAATGGCAAAGACTAATTTCTTCTTAAATAATTTGAGTTTACGTTCAAATGATTATGCTGTGGCTCTTCGTGGTGCTGTTTATCCTCAATCAGAGGCTTTTACAGGAACATTAACTATCACGAATTTTGATGCCTTGTCTCCAGCTCCGAAAGCAATAGATAAGCAAGCTTGTCAAGCAGCAACTGAAGCATGGTCTCGCCTATTGATCCAGAAATCCGGTAATGAAGGTGATCCTGAGGTCAGAGAAGCTTCTGCTAAAGCAACAGCCGCTTGTGATGATGGAGCCGGTTTCTTAGAATTCTTAAGACCTTATGTGGCAAAAGCAAAAGAAGTTAAAGATGACACAGGAAAACCAGCTGTTCAACTCGCTGTCGAGTTCAAAAATGGTGTCTGGTATGTTGATGGTCAAGAAGTAGACTTTGACTCAGAAACACAAGAAAAAACAGATGAAACGACACGAACAACTCCACTCATTCCATAGAAGAAAATGACAATAGAAGAAATTATTGAAAATTTTTCTTACCTAGATGATTGGGAAGATAAGTATCGGTATTTAATTGAGCTTGGGGAAGGGCTACCGCCTTTCCCTGAATCTTTGAAAAACGATGCAAATAAGGTTGATGGTTGTATGAGCCAGGTTTGGCTTAGCTTTTCAAAAGAAGGTAATGTTTATCATTTTATAGCCGATAGTGATGCTTTGATAGTAAAGGGATTAATTGCTATTATACTAGCAGCATATTCCGGAAAAACATTACAAGAAATTCAAGAAGTGGATATCGATGAAATTTTTAAAAAATTAGGCTTAGATATGAATTTATCTCCAACACGACGCAATGGCTTTTTTGCAATGGTTGAAAAAATTAAATCAATTCATTCATGACAGTTTCTTATATAGACCTGTTTGCCTCATCGCTTCGGATGTCGCTATAGCACAAGAGACTGCAAGGTTTAAAGAACGCTCATCAGGTCGCATAGGAATCCGAATACGTCCATCAACTGCCTGATGTACCTCTTGGGGAGCGCCACAGCTTTCTCGGCCAAATAATAGGATATCATCTTCTTTAAACTGAAATTGTGTAAAAGGCATACTTGCATGTGTCGTCATGAGAATTAAACGTCCCGGAGTATGTTCTTTTATGTAAGTTTCCCAAGCTAAATACCTGGTTATGTCTGCTTTATCTAAATAATCCATCCCAGCTCGTTTTAATTGTTTATCATTCCAGATAAAACCACAAGGCTCTATGATATCGACGGGTAGGCCAAAACAGACAGCCATCCGAATAATTGTTCCCGTATTTTGAGGAATATCAGGTTGATAAAGAGCTATACGCATTTTATAAGCTTTCAAGTGAAGCAAAGCCATTGCATATTGGGCAAGTCGGCGACCATAAATCCGTTTCGTGACCACAACGAGAGCAGAAGTAATTGAGTGTTGGCTCTAAATTTTTCATTTGATCAATCCATTTTTGTGCTTCTTTTTGATCATGATTTTCTTCTTGTTCTAAGAAAGCCATCATGGTTGCAACTTGCATTGTCAAGCTATAGTTTGCGATGTAAGTTTCTAACTCCTTTCGAGCTTGTCCCCATAATTTTGCTTGGAGAGCTGCATCAGCTAAGGCTAGATGATTAACACGGCTTGATTTATGTAATGCAACTAATTTTTCAACTCTTTTGTATTGAGCTAAAGTATTTTCTTTTGAAAAGAGATGAATATAAGCTTTATAGATGTTCCAATCAGGTTGATTTTCCCAAGCTTTCATTAGAATGGCTTCTGCTTTTTTAGGGTAATCTTGAGCCGCTTTTAAGGCGGCTTCAGGCAACCAAGGTGCTATTTTAAAAGCTTCCAAAGATTTTCCTGTTTTAATGAGTAATGTTGCTTTTTGTGTTTTATAAAGATGCTCATCTTCCAATTTTAACTTTCGGACGACATCCAGGGTTTCAAGAGCATCATGCCATTGATCATTTAAAACTTGCAATTCTAAAGTATTTAAGACGACCCAAGGAATATTTTTGTATTTTTTGAAAGCTTTTTGAGCCAAATCTAAAGCAGCAATTAAGTCTCCTTGTTTTTGATTTTCGGCAATTAAGCCTCTCCAACCAGCAAGCTCGGTGGTAGGATTAATCGCTAGTTTACGATAAATTTCTGGAGAAGGATTAAGAAGAGCTTTTAATAGGAGTGGCGTTGGTGTTTGCCGATCAAAAGCTTTATCTAATTTGACTGCTAATTTTTGACATAAATCTTCATCTCCGCCAGCAATAGCATTTAAAATCTGAATGAGCATATTTTCTTTGCTTTTTTCTTTTTGAACATCAAAAGACTTTTTGACCCAGCGAATAAATTTGACGGGCATACGTAAAATGTAAATTGCGATGAATGCCATGATTAAAAGGGCTATTGTAAAGGCAATAGTCGTTTCTACTTCGTAATTCAACCAAGTTAAGGTGATTGATCCAGGGTTATCTATTAACCAAAGTACTAAGATACCTAGGATAAGAACATAGATTAAAAAACGAAGGATTTGAGACATTTTTACTCTCCTGAATTGTGGATGTATTGTTGAAATAAGAGGTCAATCTGTAAACGCATTTCTGCTTGTTTTATAAAAGTGCTTAATAGCATTTTTTGAGTTGATGGTAGTTTATTTAAGAGGGATATAGCTTTTTCCAAATGATCAGCATTCAACTCTTCTTCTATGGCGTATAAAATAGAGATACCTTTTAAGTTTTTTTGTGTGATCTGCAGAGGACGAACGCGGACAGCAGATTTGAAGAATGCGATGATTTCATCTTGCCAATTCATTTGAGGATGAATGTAAAAAGATTGTTCAATTTGTCTGACTTCTTTCTTAAAAATAAGCTTTAATTCTGTCATTGTCGGAATACCTGTTGCTGCCCAGACACCAGTTTTTTCTTCCACTGATAGAGCAAGAGAGTCTGTTGAATTGATGCTTAGGACACGGGCAATTTCTTTTTTGAAAGGCCTTCCGTTTTGAATAGCATCATAAAGAGCAAGCAAGCTATCTGCATATTTTTTTTCTTCAATATTGCGATGAGATAAATTTTGAATTTGTTCTTTCAATTCCTTAACTTCTTTCTGAAGAGAGGCAATATAAGTTTTATTTTCCTGTGTTTCTATGGTTGGTAAAGAAGTTTTTGAAAGTGTTGCTTTTTGAGGAGTAAAAGAATCTGAGATTTTGTCGATAGATGAAACAGTTTCTGTTTTTACAGGAAAGTGTGGCTCTATTGTTTTTAGCAGTTTTTCTTTTTGTGTAGACTGGGGAATAATAGGCTTTTGAGGCTTTTGATTTAAAGCAAAATACAACCATCCGAGTAAGATAATTGTAAAAGCAAGGAACAACAGTCCGATTTTAGCCGTCTTATGATGATTGATTTGTGGTATGTTATCAATCGGTTGATTAGGTATTTTTTTTGTTTCTTTTTTATTTTGGGAAGAAGTCATTTTATTCTCCTTTACTTACTTACTGGTATTTTAGCATTCGTTTTTTTAAAAAGAAAGAGGAAGATGAAAAAAAATAAAAAAAAAATGTATTTTTATTGTCTTTATAAATGATTTAGTGTAAGAATAAGAAAAAATAAAATGTTATCAATGGAGAAACAAAAATGAAACTATCACACTCTTTGTCAAAACTGATGAACTTTTTTTCCTCAGATATGGCGATTGATTTGGGGACGGCTAATACGGTTGTTTATGTTCGTGGTCGTGGGATTGTTTTAAATGAGCCTTCTGTTGTGGCTATTGCAGAAAACAAAGGGAAGAAACATGTTATTGCTGTAGGGGATGAAGCCAAGCAAATGTTGGGAAGAACCCCTGGACAAATTCAGGCGATTCGTCCTTTACGTGACGGAGTGATAGCAGACTTTAATGTTTCGGAAGAAATGATTAAGCGTTTTATTTATAAGGCAGTAGGTCGTAATACATTGACACGACCGATGATTGTAATTTGTGTGCCAAGCGGTGCAACAGCAGTTGAACGGCGAGCCATTCAAGATGCCGCAGAAAATGCACGGGCCAGAAAGGTCTTATTGATCGAGGAGCCAATGGCTGCCGCGATAGGCGCGGGTCTTCCTGTAAATGAGCCGTCTGGGAGTATGGTCGTCGATATTGGCGGAGGGACTACAGAAGTTGCAGTTATGTCATTAGGAGGTATTGTTTATTCTCGTTCTGTTCGCGTCGGAGGGGATAAAATTGATGAAGCAATTATTTCTTATATTCGACGCAATCATAATCTTTTGGTCGGAGAAGCCTCGGCAGAGCGAATTAAAAAGGCAATCGGTTCAGCATCTATTCCCGAAGATGGGGAAGGCGCTAAAATTGATATTAAAGGGCGTGATTTGATGAATGGCGTTCCTAAAGAAATTATTGTGACAGAGCGTCAAATTGCCGAGAGTTTGGCAGATCCAGTTAGCCAAATTGTTGAAGCTGTAAAAGTAGCTCTTGAACATACGGCTCCTGAGTTGGCTGCAGATATTGTTGACAGAGGTATTGTTTTAACCGGTGGTGGTGCTTTGTTGAAAAATCTAGATCAGGTTTTGCGTCAAGCTACAGGGTTGCCTGTAACGGTGGCTGAAGATCCTTTAACATGTGTTGCCATGGGAACTGGACGCGCTTTAGAAGAAGCAAATAAGTTCGAAAATATTTTAACCAGTATGTATTAATACATAGGAGAGATCTTTGAAAAATAAGCTGGGACGAATCCGTGTTTTCAAAGGGCTCTATCGTAGGTATGCTGTTTATTTTTATCTTTTTTTGGCAGCAATGTTGATTTTGCTTGGTGTGTCGCATCATCCTGTTATTCAACATATACGAATAAGTATCGGCAATGTAACATCATCTATTGTTTCTGTTTTATATAAGCCTTTTGAAGGGGTAGGATATGCTGTTTCTTATTTATCAGAGCTGGGTGATCTTCATAGAGAAAATGTACGTTTGAAACAGGATAATGAAAAGCTTTTATATTGGGTTAATCGTTCTCAAAAATTAAAGCAAGAGAATGAACGATTAAAAAAAGAGCTTCACTTTATTGAACCTTCAGGAGTTCGTCGTTGGACTGCTTATATTGCGGCGGATAACGGTGGGTCTTTTTCTCGTTCTGTTCTGGTTCGTGCAGGAGAAAAAGATGGTATAAAAAAAGGTTTTGTCGCTCTTTATAATGAAGGGGTTATAGGGCGTATCGTTGATGTTGGCGATTCAGTGAGCCGTTTATTGTTGTTAACAGATTTTGCTTCTCGTGTTCCTGTGTTCGTCGGCGAGAAACGTTTGTTGGGAATTGTGCAAGGGAATAATACGCAGATATTGAATTTGACCTCCTTGCCTGAGGGAGCAGAAGTTAAAGTAGGAGACTATATCACAACCTCAGGGCATGCAGGCGTTTTTCCGCCAGATTTACCAATCGGATCTGTTTCTAAAGTGACCGAGGAGGAAATTGAAGTTTTACCATTTGTGTTAAGAGAGGATACCAGTTTTGTTCAATTAGTAGATTATGGATTAGCCGGGCTGCTTGAAACAGATCCTTGTGAGGATGGCAAGTAATGATACTGATTGGATATAAAGCACATATATTTTATTTTTTAAAAAGTGGAATACCTTTTTTTGTTTCTTTTTTTCTTTTAATGATAGGTTTATTTCCTGTTCGACTTGCTTTTTTGACCCAATTACATGTTTCTTTGGTTTTTATTAGCTTATTTTATTGGATCATTTTTCGTCCGGATTTGTTACCTCCCATTGTTGTTTTTTTATTGGGTGTCTGTGCGGATTTGTTTTATCAAACACCTTTAGGATTATATACTTTTAGTTTTTTATTGTTTTATTTGATTATTATCAATCAACGTCGTTTTTTGACAAATCGTTCTTTTTCTTTTTTGTGGGGAGCTTTTAGTGTTTTTGTTATTCCTCTTTTTAGCGCGGAGTGGTTATTAGCTTCTTTACTTTTTTTACATTTTTTAAGTTTTTGGTCTATGATTGGACAAACTTTTTTTATAATCGGATTGTTTCCGCTGATTGCCGGGGGATGTGCTTGTTTATATCGTCGTTTTTTGGAGGTAGATGAATGACGTGGCAAGCAGATGGTAATAAAAAAATAACGCGTCGAACATTTGTGATGGGGGGAGTTCAATTATTGTTGGCTTTTACTTTGTTTGGGCGAATGTTTTATTTGCAAGTTTTGGAGGCAGATAAATATCAGACGTTGGCGGATAAAAATAGGATTAGTTTAAAATTATTACCTCCACCTCGAGGGGCTATTTTAGATAGAAATGGTATTCCTTTTGCAATGAATCGAAAAATTTTCAGAGCAATGATTGTTGCAGAAGAAACAGGAGGAAAATTACGAAAGACTTTACAAAATTTTGGGAAATTAGTTCCTTTACAGGAGGAAGATTACGAACGTATTTTAAAGGAAATTAAGCGGAAAAAATCCTTTGTCCCTGTTCGTTTAAAAGATGATTTAAGTTTTGATGAGATGGCGGCGATACAACTTAATATTCCTGATTTGGCTGGCGTTTCCATAGAAAATGGTTTGATGCGTGTTTATCCTCAAAAGGAATTTGCTGCACATCCTGTGGGATATGTGTCTTTTGTTACAGAGCAGGATTTAGAACAAGAGAATCTTTTATCTAAAATGCCAGATATTCGAATCGGTCGTACAGGAATTGAGCAGAGTTATCAAGATTTTCTTTATGGAGAGACTGGTAATAAAAAAATGGAGATTAATGCTGTGGGGCGAGAAATCCGAGAGCTGGAAAAAACGGATCCGATTCCCGGAAAAGATCTAATTTTAACTCTTGATTCACGTCTTCAGAAAGCTGGATATGAAGCTTTAAAAAATGAATCTGGTTCTGCTGTTTTAATAGATGTGCAAACGGGGGAAGTTAAAATGATGGTTTCTACGCCCTCATTCGATCCCAATATTTTTAATGAGCCAGTAGATACTAAAACATGGTCTCGATTAAACACAAGTGATCGTCATCCCCTTTTAAATAAAGCTATTTCAGGATTGTATTCTCCAGGCTCTGTCTTTAAAATAGTTGTTGCATTAGCTGGCTTAGAGGCTGGAGTTATTACAGAAAAAACGAAAATTGATTGTGAAGGACGTTTGTTTGTTGGAGAGCATCCTTTTCATTGTTGGAAACGAAGCGGGCATGGTCCGTTAAATTTGAAGCAGGCTCTTCAACACTCTTGTGATATTTATTTTTATGAGGTTGCTCGACAAACAGGAGTGGATAAAATTATAGAAGTTGCAGAACGATTAGGTTTTGGTCATAAAACGGGCATTGATCTGTTTGGAGAAAAAGAGGGGTTGATTCCTTCTCGTGCATGGAAAGAGGGACGTTTCGGAGATGCATGGAGGTTGGGAGATACAATGAATTTAGGAATTGGGCAGGGGTTTTTATTAGCTACTCCCTTACAAATGGCTTTAATGATGGCTCATGTTGCTAATGGTGGGAAAAAACTAACTCCTGTGTTATCAATGGATGCCCGGAAGGAACCTGAAAAGTTACAGATTTCTTCTCGTCATTTAAGGATTATTCGAGAAGGATTAACAGCAGTTGTTAATAAACCCGGTGGAACAGCTTATCATGCTCGTATTGATGTTGACGGCCAGAAAATGGCTGGTAAGACAGCGAGTACACAGATACGGCGTATTTCTTTAGCAGAAAGAGAAAAAGGTTTGAAAAAACAATCTGAATTACCTTGGAAAGATAGAGATCATGCTTTTTTTGTCGCGTATGCCCCTTTGGAACATCCTAAGTATGCTATAAGTGTCGCTGTCGAACACGGCGGAGGTGGAGGAGCTATTTCTGCACCTATTGCAGGAATTATTATGCAACGAGCTTTGGAATTAGATAAAGAAGATAGGGAAAAATCAAAATGAGTCTTTTTCTTGATCGAAATTGCTATTTTAAGGATTATGAACTTTCTTTTAAAGATCGTCTTTTAAATTTGAGTTGGTCCTATTTTGTTTTAATTACTATAGTCGTTGGTATTGGGATTTTACTTTTGTATTCTGTTGCTGGGGGGAGTATGGAACCTTGGGCGATAAAACAAACTTATCGCTTTGGTTTAGGGTGTTGTGTTTTTTTCTTTATTGCTTTGACTGATCTACGTCTTTGGATGAAATATGCTTATGTTCTTTATGGAATTTCTTTGTTGTTACTTATTGCTGTTGAAATTCGGGGCGAAATAGGAATGGGGGCACAACGTTGGCTTGACTTAGGGTTTATGCAATTACAACCTTCGGAATTGATGAAAATTACGTTAGTTCTAGCATTAGCGCGTTATTTCCATGGTAGTGATGAGGAAGATGTTAAAAGAACTCGCCATTTGATTATTCCTGCTTTAATGATGGGTGTTCCAGTTGGCTTGATTTTGATTCAACCAGATTTGGGAACAGCATCTATGCTTGTTTTTGTAACATTAGCCATTTTTTTCTTAGTTGGTGTTCAATGGTGGAAGTTCGCTGTTTTATTTGTCCTAGGATTAATTTCAATTCCAATTGGATGGCAATTTTTGCACGACTATCAAAAAGAAAGAGTTTTAACTTTTCTAAATCCGGAAAGAGATCCTCTGGGGACAGGATATCATATTTTACAGTCAAAAATTACGTTAGGATCTGGCGGAGTGTTTGGAAAAGGCTTCCTAGAAGGAACACAGAGTCATTTGAATTTTATACCAGAGAAACATACAGATTTTATTTTTACGGTTTTATCTGAGGAGTTCGGTATGATTGGCGCTGGTGTTTTATTACTTTTATATATGATTATTATTTTCTATGGTTTCCAAATGGCTTTAAAAAGCTGTAATTTTTTCGGAAAGATTTTAGCTTTAGGGTTGACTGTGAATTTTTCTTTATATGTTTTTATTAATACAGCCATGGTGATGGGTTTGTTGCCCGTTGTAGGAGTTCCTCTTCCTCTTGTTTCTTATGGCGGATCTGCTATGATGGTCTTGATGGCCGGTTTTGGCTTTATTGAATGTGTGCATGTGAATGAAGAAATGGTTATCGGTCGATTAGGTTCTTCCGATAGTTAAAACCTTTATAATGCTTCTTTAATTTGGTTAATTAAAACAGAAGAGGAAAAATCAGCTTGTCCTTGAAGTGCTCCAATAATTTCTCCTTTTGCGTTGATAAGTAAAGTCCTTGGAACTTTTTCTCCTCCTAAGATGCGTAAAAGCTGCTCGTTTTCATCTAAAGCAATCGTTAAATTTTTTAAACGTCGCTCATAAAACACTTTCTCTATTATTTCTGAATTCTGTTCTCCTTCAGCTATTGTTAATATGATAACGGACGTTCCTTTAAATGTTTGTGCTAAACGATCTAAACTTGGTAATTCAAGTAAGCAAGGACGACAATTCGGTTTGAAAAAATTTAATACAATAACATGTCCATGAAAAGAAGATAAAAGAATATTATTTCCATCTTTGTCTTTGAAGCTGGCGGTAGATGGGATAGAAATCTCATTTTCAAGAATTTCAAATGATTTTTGAACAGCATTTATTTTTGTTTGAGCGGCTAAAGGCTTGCCAAAAAGAATAAAAAGAGTTAAAAGAGAAAAATAAATAAAGCGATATAACATTCTATAAACCTCTGTAAAAGGGAAAAAATGAAAAAAATAACATACTATTTTATAATACTCTTTCTTTTTTGCTTGTCTGTCTCAGCTTGCGGACGTATGAACAGTCCGACAAAGCCGGAAGGTAGTATTTATCCTCGTAATTATTATTAAGTCAGCATTGGGTTCAGTTTAGCCCACTTCAATAAAGTAACTGGACTTGTTCCATTGTCCGGATAAATAGAAACACCAATTGTGATTTTCAAAGAAATGGACTGTGTCTTATATAGGATCGGAATGTTGGCACAATTTTTTAATCTATCTATAATAATTTGAATATTATTTTTATCTTTTATATTTTCAAAAAGAAAATAAAAAGAATCTTCAGCCGGTTTAGCAATTGTATCAACGCTTCTGATAGTTGACTTGAAACGTGAAACTAGAATATCTAAAACATATCGTTTTGCCTCTGGTCCATTTCTTTCCTCAACATTTTTTAAATCTAGAACATTAACGACGACGACGGTTAAGAAAGAAGTGATATTGGTTAAAACTCCTCTAGCTTCACGTAAAGCACGAAGAATTGCTTGATCTACTCTGTCATTAAAGAGAACAGGAGTAGGCAAATGAGTTTCCAAATCAATGGGCGACATATGAGCTAAACGTTCTTCTAAGCTTTTATTTTTCTTTTCTAAAGCAAGAATAGGCGTTTGATCATACCCTTCTAACATAAATATTTTATCATCACCGATAAAAATAGGAATAAGGCGTGCATTGATATGTATAACAGTTTCTGTAGACGTACGTAATTTTAAAGGGAAGTAATCGCTTCGTTTAGAAGTTGTTCTAAGCTTCTCTTCAAAAAGCTCTTTATCCGGTTCTGTTATGATATTTAAGATATGTTGATTAGTGAGTGTCTCTTTATCTCCGTTAAGAAAGCGGATAGCTGTTTCATTGAGATAAGAAATTTTTTCATCTTTAATGACACAAAAGAATGTATCAGTAATTTCTAAAAAATAGTCCCCTAGATGAGGTGCATTGATATTGTTTTCTAGCATTTTTCCCACAAGTTTTAATAAACCAATATTTTAAAGGTATAAGGTATTTTATCGAAAATCAAGGGAAAAATACTGATTTTTTTATTGAGATGTTTTAATTTTCGCTGTAGTCTAACAAAAAGAGAGGAGAAAGTTAATGAAGGGGAAATATCTTGTCTTGAGTATTCTAATGTTGTGGACTATGAATGGTGTAGCTCAAACTGCTCAAACATCTTTAAGCGAACAACAAATGCAAGATTGTATGCGTCTTTTAGAAATTGCAGAGTTAAAAGAGGCAGATTGGATTTATTCTCAATGCGGTTTTGATGATGAAGAAATAGCTTGGTATACATGGGCGCCTCTTGTTTCGAAAGCGGAATATCCAAAAGCTTTATATCAATTATGTATTCGTCATCCTAAAAATGATTATTCTACGCTGTATTGTCAGAAGTCTGCGGACTTGGGTTATTTACCAGCGATACTTCAAAATGCTCGAAAAATGAGACAGGATGGTAAAACAGAAGCTTATGTTCAGGCATTGTCGGATATTATAGAGCGCCATCCTTTGGACGGTAAGCAAGTTATCGCGACGGCAGAAGATAAAGCTGCTGTTGAAGCATATGCTGAATTAGGTTCTGTTTATCTTCAAGGAGATTTTGTCCCTCAAAATGTAGACTTAGCTTTACAGTATTTAAAGAAAGCAGCAGATTATGATAATGCTGAGGCTTCACATGCTTTAGGTATTATGTTGTATTGGAGTGGTGATAAAAAAGCGATTCAAATGGCCACTTTATATTGGTGGAAAGCAATAGCTTTAGGCTGTTTAGCAGCTGAGGAAAATTTAGGTTATTTAAATTTATACACTCAAGGTCGTTTACGTGAAAGTGATGCGCGACGGTTAATGGAAGATCGAATGTTTACATGCAGTGCATCGAAAACAGTTGGTAAAAATGCTCACATTAAGACAGCAGATGAGTGTGATTGTGCAAGTGTCTTAGCTTGGAAGCGTTCACAGGGAACAAAGCCTTATACATTGCTTGTTATATCGGATAAAGAAGCCGAACTTTTAAGGGAAGACGGAAAAACAGAAAAAGTTTCTGAAGGAGATATAACTCAAGCGGGATATTTGGTAGATGAGATTAGGGCTTCTGCGGTGATTGTTAAAAAAGGGCGAGAACGACATGTTTTATTACCTCAACCGGATGAAGATTGCCTTGAGTTGTGTCAAAATCCTAATCTTATTCCGACACGATATGTTAATGATATTGAACCTTATCATTTGAAGTTTACACAAACAGAATGTTTGCAATTAGCTCGTTCATTAGAAAATTTTAATGATATTAAACATCCTATTAAAGGAATGGGGGAGTGTCATTTACAAGATTGGAACACATGGGGAAATGGGGCTTTAAAAGAAAAGAGAAATAAACATTTATATGTCTTAGGAAATATAGAAGCTTCAAGTTATCTTCCCGCTTTTGTCGATCAAGCGGAAAGGTTATATGCTCCGAACAATAAAAAACAAATGGCGCTTTTTGATCAAATGCTTACTTTTGTAACAAAACAAAAACCGACAGATTCTTTGTCGGCATTGAAAAAAGAACAAGCTTATTGTATTCAAACAGCTGTGTATATGCAAGGACCTCATTATAACCCTCAACAAGCCTTTGCTTGGGCTGAAGCTGGAGCAAAAGAAGGATATCCACAGCAAATGAATATGTTGGGAATATTGTATGCAAAAGGGGAAGGAACGAATACGAACCAAGCATTAGCAGCAGAATGGTTTACTAAGGCTATTGAAGCTTCTTCTGTGCCATTCGTTGATGCTCAATTTAATTATAATCTTTTACAGAGCGGCGAAAGTTTTGAACAATTCCGTTATGGTTCTTGTAAGGATATTGTTGAGCCAACACGTCCTTCTGTCAGTGAGTTAATAGAGGTTTATCCATAATGAAAATAGCTATTTATTATTTTTCAGGTTGTGGCAATACGGAGCTAATGGCTTTAAAAGCACAAAAGAAAATGCAGAGCATCGGACATGATGTTCTGTTGTTTCAGAATATAGAACGGCCTTTTCCGGAAGAAATTCCTCAAACAGACGTCGATTTTTTTATGATGCCGGTTTATTTTTTTGGACTTCCTGCTAATGTTGTTCACTATATTACACATATGCCTATTGTTGCCGGTCGCAAAGCCATTTTTATTGCTGTTGATGGTGGCTGGAGCGGGACTGCTCGTCGATATGCCTCTTTTTTGTTAAGGGGGCGAGGGTATGAGGTTATTCATACAGCTCAAATTATTATGCCTGATACCTTTCTTCCTTTAAAAAAATCTCAAATAGATGAAAAAGCAAGAAAAGAGCTTTTAAACCAAGCAGATGAACAGCTTCAAAAGACTTTAGATGTTTTAAATCATTTACCTCCTTTAAAAAAGGAAAATATATTTCTTTTTATTATAGCTGCAATCGTTTATTTTCCACTTTTATATTGGATAAGACATACGATGGGTTTTTGTTTCGTTTCAAAGAGTACTTGTATTCATTGTGGACGGTGTGCACAGAATTGTCCCAAGGGCGTGATACAAATGAAAGAAGGGCGTCCGCATTGGTCTGTTGGGTGTGTTGGTTGTTTCAGATGTGTTCAGTTTTGTCCTGTTTCAGCAATTGATTTATCCTGGTATGGATTAGGGATGGGTATTTTAGGTGGAATATTGGGATGGGCTTTCTTTGGAGCATTTTTTGTATATTTAGGTCCGTTTATGGCAGGGTTGATGAAATGGGTTGGTCTGTTTTTAGGCTTTTATGTAGGAGCTTTTATTTACCAAAAAATTTCTTTACACTTGCCGACAGATAAAGCTTTGGTAATGTCTCATCGTAAAAGAATAGTTTTGTCAGATGAAGAAAAACGCTTGTCATAAGATATGTTTTTGTCTATGATGAGGGCGCATTGAATGAAGGAGAATAAAATGAAGTTGCTTTTATGGACATTTGCTTTGATGACAGCAATCGTTGGAAAAGCTTTTGCTAACCCAGCTTGCGCTGTTTGTACGGTGGCTATTGCCGGTTCTTTGACCATCGCAAGAAAATTAGGGGTAGATGATTGCGTCGTTGGTGTATGGGTCGGTGCAATGTTAGCAATGATTGGTTATTGGACGATTCGTTTTGTAGAAAAAAGGAAATGGACATTTAAGGGCTATAAAGTTTTCTGGATGGCTTTTTCTTTATCATTGGTCGGATTTATTTATATTAAAGATTTAACTTATACTCCGGATGTTATAGGTATTTTCTATATGGATTCTTTTTTGTTTACAACTTTGTTAGGTGCAGCTGTTTTAATTTTCAGTATGCATTTTTATGCTTGGATGAAAGAAAAAAATGGGGGCCATGCTCATTTTCCGTTTGAAAAAGTTGTCGTGCCAATTGTTTTAGTGTTAGCAACTAGTGTTTTAATTGCCTATTATCCAATTTGTAATTGCGCAAGAACAAGTGGCGTTGTTCCTGTGACAGCTGATGTCGTACCAGGTTTTGATTAAAGAGGGAGAACATGAAAAAAGCTCAAAGTGTGAAAGAATTTGTTGAACGTATTGATTCGATGAAAAAGAAAAATCCCAAGGATTTGTCATCAGATCAGGATTTAACAATTGCTATTATGAATTTGATTTCCATAGAGGAACATCTTGTTTTTTCCGGGGCAAAAACAGGTAAAACCCACTTTTATGATATGGTTCAGGATATTCGAGAGTTGCGTAAAAATTTAATGCAAAAGATTATTCCAGCCTATGAAGGGGAAGTGTGGTGTATTTCAAAACATTTGTTAGCTTCTTCCATGAGATTGATGGAAGTTGGCACAAAACAACAAAGTTTGGGACATAAAGAAGAAGCATATCAGCTTTTTAATCAAGCTTATGATCTTTATTGCTTGTTCTGGGGCTTGAATATGAATCTGGTTGATATGAATGATGTCAAATGGGTTAAAAATGATGAAGAACAGGTAAAGAAGATAACTGCGAAAATGGCAGCTGTTGAAAAAGTTCCTGCGGTCAGCTCTAAGGCTGTCGAAAAAGAGAAGCTTGCGGAGTCCGAACCGACAACAGTTTTTGGAAAAATGAAGGCTGTGATAAGAAAAGCAGTTGATTGTTGTATCGAATAAAGAGGCTCTAAAGAGCCTCTTTTTTATATAATTTTTTAAGAAGCTTCTTTTACCCAATTTTCAAGAGCATCTAAAGCGCGAGCTGTATAAAGCTTTTTTCTGTCAGCACCTTTTGGGGGGCGTTTTGTATTTAAAGCCAGTTTCGGGAAGAGACCAAAATTGATATTCATAGGTTGATATGTTTCTGGATTTCCCTTTGTTACATGACGTAGCATTGCACCGATAGCTGTTTCTGCAGGAGGCAAAGATTTTTTAGGATGTGCGAGAAGGAGGGCTGCTAATAGTCCCATAGCCGCACTTTCGACATATCCTTCACATCCAGAGATTTGCCCTGCAAGGATTAAATTAGGAGAAGCTTTTAAGCGCAATCTCTCATCTAAAACTTTAGGTCCGCAAATAAATGTATTGCGGTGAATGCCTCCAAGACGAGCAAATTCTGCGTGTTCCAGTCCTGGAATTGTCCTAAATATTTCTTTTTGAGCTCCATAGGTTAATTTTGTTTGGAAGCCCACCATGTTCATGAGTGTTCCCACTTTATTTTCTTTACGTAATTGAACGACAGCATAAGGCTTAACACCAGGGGTGTGAGGGTTCGTAAGACCAACAGGTTTCATTGGTCCATGAGCTAAAGTTTGCAAGCCTCGTTCAGCCATGACCTCGACAGGTAAACAACCTTCAAAATAAGGTGTATTTTTCTCCCATTCTTTAAAAGCGACTTTTTCACCATTTAATAAGGCTTGCACAAAAGTTTCATATTCTTCTTTGTTCATGGAAAGGTTGAGATAATCGAACTTATCTCCTTTATCATAACGGGACTGGTACCAAGCTTTTTCCATGTTAATAGAATCCGTGAAAATAATAGGAGCAATGGCATCAAAGAAATGTAAGTGTTCATCACCGGTCAATTGTTGTAAAGCGTCTGCCATTTTAGGAGAAGTTAAAGGACCTGTAGCAATAATAGAGGGTATATCATCATTCGGTAGTCCAACTTCTTCATAGCGAATGGTGATGAGCGGATGAAAAGACAGTTTTTGTGTTACAAGACCGGCAAAAGCATTTCTATCTACAGCTAAAGCCCCACCTGCCGGAACTTTACTTTCATCGGCACACTCCATGATTAAGGAGTTTAGACGACGCATTTCTTCATGCAAAAGTCCGACAGCATTTGTTTGAGCATCATCAGAACGAAAAGAATTAGAACAAACAAGTTCAGCAAATTTGTCTGTGGTATGTGCAGGCGTTTTGACGACAGGTCTCATTTCAAACAATTCGACTTCAAAGCCTGCTTTTGCTAGTTGCCATGCAGCTTCACTACCGGCAAGTCCAGCACCAATCACGCGTACTTTTTTTCTCATTTTTTTCTTAACCTTTTTTTTAAAAAATGCTAAAATGAGTTCAATTTATGTTTAACAAAAATATTAAGAAAATATGTATAAAAGTCAACTGTTATCTTTTGTATTATTTTGTTTTATGCTCTGTGGAGCAGAAGCATCTGTTTTGCTGCCTTTTACAGAGACAACACCGCTTGAGGAAATAGAGCAGACAGATTTGTATGCTATGGCAGATGATGGTATTTCAGAAGCTCAATTCAAGTTAGCTGTTTACTATGAATCTCAGAAGAAAAAGGATTATCCCGAGATTGTTCGTTGGTTGCGTAAATCGGCTAGCGGAGGTTATTTAGAAGCTCAGTTTGCACTTGGAAAAATTTATCAATTTGGTAAACCCGGCGTTTTGCCTGATTTGCAGGAAGCAGAAAAATGGTATGAAAAAGCAGCTGAACAAGGAGATAAACAAGCATTACATAATTTAGAAATCGTCCGTCAAAATCCAGCTTATCGCATGGAGAGTGCTCCAGATATTGACGATAAATGGGATGTTGAATGGATTTTAAAGACAGCAGGTTATGGAGATAGTCAAAGTCAATATGAACTTGGGCGAATATATCAAGAAGGTAAGAAACTTCCTATGAACTATGCGAAAGCAATTGCTTGGTATTATCAGGCGGCCTTAAAAGGTCATATTGAAGCAATGACAGCTTTAGCTTACATGTATTTAGAAGGGAAAGGAACTGAAGTTAATGTTGAAAAAGCTATTCAGTGGTATGAAAAAGCTGCTGAGTTAGACTATATTCCTGCTCAGCGTAAACTATATGAAATTTACATTTCCGATGAAGATAAGATACCGGATAAAGTGTTAGCTTATAAGTGGCTTTACTTATCTTTAGCTTTTATTTTTCCGAATGTTTCGGATTTAACGACTGTTTCACCGGAACTTTCTGCTTTGGAAACTCAACTTTCTGAGGAGCAGCTTACAGAAGCTAAAGAGCAAATAAATGCATTTTTGAAAAAGATGAGGCCTTATGCCCTTTCTTCTTAATTTGAGTTCTCATACTTTTTTAGCTCCGATGGCCGGCGTGACGGATAAGCCGTTTCGTCAAATGGTTCGCCATTTTGGTCCTCATTTAATTTGGACAGAAATGATTGCGGCAACATCATTATTTTATCACTCTCAAACAACAGAACGTATGATGGATTTGTCAGGCGAATTAGGCCCAATTGCAATACAAATTGTCGGTAATAATCCTGAACATATGGCTTTTGCGGCCCATAAAGCTGAAGAAAATGGAGCAGTTTTAATAGATATTAATATGGGTTGCCCTGTTAAGAAATTGATTTCTAATATAAGTGGAGCCGCTTTAATGCGTGATCCTTACCAAGCATTTCAGATTGTTAAAGCAGTAAAAGACGCTGTTGATGTGCCCGTGACAGTAAAAATGAGACTTGGTTGGGATAAGGATGAATGTAATGTTGTTGATTTTGCACAGCATATGGAAGAAGCCGGAGCAGATGCTTTAACTATTCATGCTCGAACAAAAGAACAAGGGTATAGTGGTAAAGCAGATTGGTCATTTATCTCGGCCGTTAAAAGTAAAGTTCATATTCCTATTTTTGCGAACGGAGATATCGTTGACGAAATAAGCGCTCAGAAATGTTTATCCATTACAAAAGCAGACGGTGTTATGATAGGAAGAGGAGCATTGGGAAAGCCCTGGATATTAAGTGAAATTGATGGTAAGTCTCCTTGTTTTGGTTTGAAGGAAATTGTTTTAGAGCATTTTGAAAGACTTTTGAGTTATTATGGTGCGAAGGGGTTATTTATTGCTCGAAAGCATCTGGCTTGGTATGCAACGGGTCATTCTTTTGTTGCACAGTTTCGTCGTCTCGTTTATGCTGAAAAAAAGAAAGAGAATGTTATAGCCTTAATTAAGGAGTTTTTTTAATGCAAAAAAGTGGCTTGGGGTTGATGTTAGAACGTTTTTTGCACTCATATGTTTCTTATTATGATGATAAAAAACTGCCGACACAGTTATATGATCGAATTGTCGGAGAAGCGGAACGAGCTTTAATTGAAGTTATTTTAGTTAAAACTAACGGTAATCAGCTAAAGGCCTCTCGGTTGTTGGGAATTAATCGAAACACATTACATAGTAAAATGAAAAAATTCGGTTTATTAAAGGGGGAAAAATGAAGGCTATCATTTGTGGAGCAGGGGATGTTGGAGTCAGCATTGCACGTTATTTGTCAGAGGAAAAACATCAGGTTATTTTAATAGACACGGATCAGAAGAAATTAAATGATCTAGAAAACGATATGGATATTCAAACAGTGAAAGGACATGCTGCTTCTCCTGAAGTTCTAGAAAGTGCTGGCGCTAAGGATGCTGATTTAATTGTCGCTGTAACACGCAATGATGAAGTTAATATGATTGCTTGTATGGAAGGAGCTAGTTTATTTAATATTCCTTTAAAAATTGCTCGGATTCGGTCTGGATTTTACGCGGATAGTTTTTATGAAAAAATATTAAAAGAAATGCATATTGATGTTGTTATTTCTCCGGAAAACGAGATCGCAAGAAGTATTTTACGTAATCTTAAAAGACCAGGAGCATTAGAATATATTTTATTACATCATAAAAAAATCGCTTTTTTGGGGGCAAAATGTTTAGATAATGCACCGCTGATGGGAAAAAGGCTGGAACGTTTTTATAAAAAATTTCCGGATTATCCAGTTAGTCTTGTTTCCGTTTTAAGAAATAATCAAGTTCTTTCTCTGACAAACGCAGAAAGTTTGAAAGCCGGAGACGAAGTTTATGTTTTATTGCCGGTAAAATATGCAAATGATTTTTTGGAGGCGTTGGGACAAGAGACACATCGAACTCGAAAAATTGTTATTTTTGGAGGAGGACGTATAGGATTATGTCTTTCTAAAATGATAGAAGAAGAAGATATTTCAACAGATCTATCCATTATTGAAGAAAATACGGAGCGTGCGGTTTATTTGGCCAGTCAATTAAAAGATGCTCTTGTTATTAAAGGAAATGGCTTGGAAAAAAATATTTTAAAAGAAGCGGATCTCGAGAAAGCAAATGCTTCTGTCGCAGTCTCTGGGGAAGATGAAGACAATATTTTACTGTCTCTTTTAGCAAAACAATATGCAGTCGGCAGGACTTTTGCTTTGGTCAATAACTCCGTTTATGAAAGTTTGGTTTCTCAATTAGGGGTAGATGTGATTATTAATCCAAACTCTGTTATTATCTCCACAATTTTACAATATATTCGTAAAGGACAAATACAATCTATATACACTTTACGATCAGAAATGGGAGAATTGATAGAAATTCAAGCATTGGAAACATCTAAAGTTGTTGGTACTCCAGTTGAGAAAATTGCTAAGAAAAAAGGCATTCAATTGTGTGGGATTATCAGAAATGAAGAGCTTATTCCACTTCAGGAGGCTAAAAAAATTGAGGTAAATGATACGGTTATTATCTTAGCAGCTCCAGGACAGTTTAAAACTGTTGAGAAGCTTTTTTCAGCAGGATTGTATTTTTTCTAAAAAGCGTTATAAGGTTAATCAGGTGTCAAAATGAAAAAAAATATACAAGATCCATTTTTAACTTATTTAGCAGAGCATCATATAGCTGTGACAATTTTTTTATTATATGGTGTTAAACTGCAAGGTGTTATTACTGGATTAGATCCAGAGGGCATTTTATTATGTCGAGAAAATCATACACAATTTGTATATAAGCATGCTATTTCCACCATTATGCCAGGGCAGCCGATTGATCCTGAGTTAGAGGATTAGTATTTTGTCATCAAATGCATATGTTATTTTCCCTGATTTAAAGGATAGAACAGTTATTCGTTCCGCGACAGCTCGTCTTCAAGAAGCTGTTGGTTTGGCGCGAGCTATAGAATTGTCAGTTAAAGGAGCAGAAGTCATTCCGATCCGAGAGGTAAAACCTGCTACATATATAGGCTCTGGTGTAGTAGAGCGTCTACGACAAGTTTTAAAAGAAGCAGAAGTTGATGTTGTTATAATGGATTGTGCCTTATCTCCAATACAGCAACGCAATTTAGAGAAAGCCTGGGAAACAAAAGTTATTGATAGAACAGCATTGATTTTGGAAATTTTTGGAGAACGAGCTCGAACAAAAGAAGGAGTTTTACAAGTTGAGCTTGCCCATTTAACTTATCAACGTAGTCGTTTGGTTCGTTCTTGGACACACTTGGAACGTCAACGGGGTGGTTTAGGCTTTGTCGGTGGACCTGGAGAAACACAGATCGAAATCGATCGTCGTCTAATTGATGAGCGAATATTAAAAATTAAGGAAAAGCTGGAAACAGTTAAAAAAACACGTCATATGCAGCGAGCAGCACGTAAACGGGTTCCGTTTCCTATTGTTGCTTTGGTTGGTTATACAAATGCAGGAAAATCAACCTTGTTTAATAAGTTAACAAAAGCAGATGTTTTTGCAAAGGATTTATTATTCGCTACTTTAGATCCAACAATGCGTCGTATTAAACTTCCAAGCGGTCGGGTTGTCATTTTATCAGATACAGTAGGCTTTATTTCTGAGCTACCAACAGAACTTGTTGCGGCTTTTCGAGCAACTTTGGAAGAGGTTTTGGAAGCTGATTTAATTTTACATGTGCGAGATATTTCTCATCCGGATACAGAAGCTCAGAAAAAAGATGTAGAGCAGGTTTTAATAGATTTAGGATTAAAGGAAAAAGTTGATGTCGGCTTGAAAGAGGTTTTGAATAAGATCGATCTTTTGTCGTTAGAGGAACAAAAAGCACTTCATGAATTGAATCGTCAAAAGAGTCGCTATTGGCCTGTTTCTGCATTAACAGGAGAGGGTATTTCGGCGCTTTTGAGAGATATAGAAAAAACTTTATTTAAAAATGATCGATTATGTCTTGTTCGTGTGAGTTTTGAAGATGGTAAAACTTTAGCATGGCTATACGAGAAGGGTCGAGTTGTTCGTCAAACAGAGTTAGAGAATGAAATGGAAGTGGAAGTTTATTTGTCAGAAAAGGACTTTCGGATCTTAATAGAAAAAGGATCGGAACTTATTTTCGTTAAAGAATGATTTTTAATTTGTGTTTTTTTGATAAAGATGGTATTGATAAGTTATTTTGGAACAAGAAGAAAGTGAAGAATATGAAGGAGAAAGACAGATTGAACATGGTCCTAAGGGGGGGTGGGAGGTTTAAATCTTTTTTAGCCTCTATTTTATT
>CALXXX010000008.1 GCA_944392795.1 uncultured Alphaproteobacteria bacterium
AGCGGTTGTTCCATCTGGACAACAACCATTTGAATAACTCTGTCCTGTTGTCTCATCTTTCCAATCATGGAGCGCTGCTGATGTTTCAGTTGTGCAACAGAATTCTCTATGATAGTTATCAGGAGTAATACATCTTTTAGCTCCCTCTTCATCACAGCAGTCATAGAAGCCATCATCTTTTTGCCAAACATCACCACCACAACATCTTTTTTGAGAACCTGTCCAAATAGCGGTTTCATTTTCCTCGCAAACCATATAAACTTTGCGATGAATTGTCTTTGCAAAAATTGAAGAAGAATAAATTATACCGCAGCATAAAAAGAAGAAAAATAATGGATTAATGATCTGTCTACAAGTACGTGTTGGGGGGGGGGGGTAAGCTTGAATAAAAAAATGAAACGCATATTTCTTTCCTTCCTTTTTGAAGAGCTTATTATTCCTAAGTATCATTTTTAGAATTAAAAGTCAATCTACAAAAAATGAAATTTTGACTTTTTGACATTTTTTTGATATAATTTTCTTATTAAGAGGGAAAAATGTCAAAAAAAGATCAGGTTTATAAAACGCTCAGACCCGGTTTGAGTATCTTCGATAAAAAGCATAAAGATGAAATCTTAGTTGATCCTTTGTTTTTGCGTGCTAAAAAAGGAGATGCAAAAGCAGCAGAAGCTTTGATTGAAAAGTTTTGGACAGAAGATAAAACTCAAGAGTTGAAGTCTTTATTAGATAAAGATAAAAAAACTGTTTTTTTCTCGGTTCCTGGCACAAGTCGATTAAATCAAATACCGGTTGTTCTAGCCCGTTTTTTGGCAAAGAAGACATCAGAATATGCGAGTTTATATTTAATAGGAGATGAGCATATAGCTTCATTGCATACATCTATGATGAAGAGTGTTAAAAATGGAGATCGTCTTATGTCTCCACGTCTATACGAAGCATATGATTTAAGTTTTTTTGATCGATTAAAAAAAGCTGTTCCAAATGCTCAGATTATTTTGGTGGAAGATATTGTAACAACAGGTTCTTCAGTGAATACTTTTAGACGTTTCTTAGAGCATCAAGGATTGGAAGTAGATTGTATTGCGGCCGTTAAAGGCGATACACAACTTAGTCCGACTTTTGCAGAGCTTCAAAAACTGGAGAAAATGGCGAAGAAAGTTGGTTTAGATAATATCAATTTTGATATTAAAGAATTAGGAGCAGAGTTAACTCATTCAGAAGTTGTATCTTTATCTTATCAATACTTAGGAGAAAAATACCGTCGTTCAGCAGAACCAATAAGACGTTTAATGCGCCATCAATTGGGATGTCTTTATCAGGTTAAGGTTAATCATCAATATGAGGCAGCAAAGAAAATGGAACTGCTGTCTCAGTTAATTATAAGAAGGGAACAAAAAAATGTCACTATTTCGGAAAATAAAAAAGAAAATCAAACAGGCAAAGTTATTGATTTTCTCAAGGGGTTACAAAACGACCAAGAGAAAACTCAACAAGAATTTTCAACGGATACAAAACGGCAAAATCTTGCCGGCAGATCCGAAAGCAATGCGTGTTATGTCAAAGATGCTCAAGAACAAAGGATACGGGACGACAATGACGCCCAACGATCCTCAGAAGATCGATTTAACAGACAGCAATCCAACTCTTCGGCATATTTGCACTCATCCAGGGAAAAGCGGAACACGAGAACAGATGAAGGAAAAAGAACAATAATTTTATCTCGTTTAGTCGAACAAAAAGGTAAAGATTAACTATTTATTTTTTTGTTGGCTTTCTTTATATTTTTTACGAGAGAGAAAAAGAAAAATTTTATAAGGTAATAAGTAAGAAGCGTTTATTGTTTTAGAAAAATCTGATAAAAAGGATGAAATGACAACTTTTTCTGTTACTTCTCCTTCTTCTTTAACGCGTTTTAGGAAAGCTAAAGAAGCAATAGCTAAAATACTAGCAAAAAGGAAGAAAAAGTCCCAATGATGGATATAGAAGAGGGTGAAGTCTTTAAAATCTGTTGCGGTTGACCATATTAAATTTAAAGATAACTCTTTATACGTAAAGAAATCTGCACAAAAGCCTCCCAAAATTGGGGCTGTTCCAGCCATGGCAGCATTTAAGGTACCGTTAACGGAAAGATAAATAGCTGCACTTCCTTTTGGTGCTAGTTTCAGTGCAATATTGTTGGAGGCAAGAGTGATGCCTGCTTGAGCAATTCCCATAAGTATGTAAATTAAAATTAATAGTGGAATCGTTAAAATATGTTTATCAGGAGTACCAGTAAAAAGGAAAAGAAAAATACATATAATGTAAATAGGAGCAGAAACTTGTAGAATTGATTTATTGCTTAGTGTATCACTGATTTTTCCCCAAGTTCCCATTACAAGAACACTGACAACTTGAGTTAAGGTTGTTAAAATTAAAACAAAACTAAGGCTTAATTCCAAACCTTGTAGAATAAAGACCGTAAAGAAAGGAACTGCTAGATTAATTGAAAAATTCCAACTTCCGAGGAATAGCATCAATTTAGTGAAATTTTTATCTTGGAAAACTTTTTTTATGCGGTTAAAGAAATTTTCTTGCAACAAAGGAGGAGCTTCCATTGAAGGTTCTTGTATACGATAATAAATGTAACCGCTATAAAAGGCAATAATGGCGGCGATACTAATTAAAATACCGTAGAAATCATTTTTGTCATAAGGCCATAAATTTAGAAAGAATGCAGAAGAAAGTGTAGCGCACAAAGAAGCTGCCATGACCCATTTTAGTCGTTTAGAAAAGAATTGTCCCAGGATTTGGGATGGTATTAAATCTTTCATCCAGGAGTTCCATGGTGCTCCGGCAAAAGAGGCGCCAACATAACGTCCTGTATAAAGAAGTGCAAGCAAAATAGACGCTCCTTTTGTTTCCGGAAAGAACGCAAGACAAGCAATCAAGGGAATACACATACGTCCTGCCATTGAAACGGGAATAGCTAGCCACTTTCTTGTATGATATTTATCAACTAAATAAGCGGCAGGAAATTGTGCTAAATTGGCTAAGAAAGGTAAAGCGACTAAATAACCAATAAGTGCATTTGAGGCTCCTACAGAAAGAGCTAAAGCAACTAAAATTGGTCCGGCGGTCAGGCTTTCCATTAACTGAGCAGCAATACCATCTTGAATAAGCCAAGATAAGCTGGATTTAACCTCTTGCTCTGATAATGAATGCGGTGACATATTTTTTTTAAAATGATCCCACATTTTTCTCCCCATTTTTAATGCTAGTTTAGCAATATACGATAAGTCTTTCAAGAAGTTTATTTAAAACGAGCTTTTAACCAGTCTTTGATTTTTTCATATGAACCAAAATCAAAAACATTATGAGAAGCATTTGGAAGTGAGATAAAAGTTTTATCTTTTTCTTTAGCTAATTGAAAAAGATCTTTACTATGTTCAAAAGGAATGACTTTATCTTTAGTTCCATGAATAATCAACAATGGAGCATTTATATGCATAATACGTTTGTTTGACATGAAAGGATTTTTTAAAAGAAATTGGGCAAAAGGAATAGATTTTTCATCAGCTAATCGATAAAGAGAAAAAAACGGAGCTTCTAAAATAACGCCATTGGCAGATCTTTTTTCAGCAACTCCCAAGACGACACCTGTTCCCAGTGAGAAGCCATGTAAAATAACTTTAGAATGTCCTTGATCTTTTAAAAAGTCGAAACCAGCTGTCGCATCTTCAATAAGAGCTTTTTCTGACGGATGTCCGGGTAAGAAACCAAAGCCCTGATATTCTACCATTAAAACAGGATAACCCATTTCTAAATAAGGTTTGAGTAATGGAGCAAAAAATGCAACTTGAGCTTTGTTTCCGTGACAATATAAAATGGCTGGTTTTTCTTTATCTCCTTTAAAATACCAACCAAATCCATTTGATGAATCTTTTTTAGGATAGATAACTTCTTTAAATTCAGGCATTTGGATTTCATCTGGACTTTTATAGGTTTTATCTGGATGAAAAATGATTTTATCTTGAATAAGATAAAGACTTCCAAAAATTAAAATAAGAAGAAAAGCAAAAATTAAAATAATGCGTTTGATCCATTTTTTCATTTTTATTTTTTCCAACCATTAAATAAAGGAAGTTTTTTTACCGGGTAAAGCAGTAAGCGTTTAAAGCGACTTGTGCGGTCTGCTTTTGCCAGAATTTTTTGAATAAAAGGAAGAAAATCGCGATAAAACGCGACAGGCGGTAAATCGGGAATATCTATTTCGACAGTTTCTCCTTCTTGAATATATTTTAAGGCAGGATCAAAGCAACGTCTATTTAGAAATTTATGAAACGATTTTTCAATTAAACACAAATTTGATAAAGCATTCGTTCCTCCGCCAGATAACGGACAGATATGATGAATATCAAATCCTTTTGGGACTTTTCCTTTTAATAGCTTTTGTAAGTTATAGCGACCTTCTAGACGAGTTAAATAACCATTTTGATAAAGATAGGTTAAAAAAGCCTGAGCAACTTTGTTATGCTTAAATTCTTTACGAAGTTCTTTTGTTCTTTCAGATGGTTGACGTGTAAAAATAACAGGCATTTTTTCTCCTTATCCAGCTTTAATGGTTTGAATTTCTTTATCCTTATTAAAAAGATAAAGCAAGGTCTTTAATTTTTCTCCGCGAGGTGATGTTAAGCAGGGATCTGATTGAATGATTTGAACAGCCTCTCTGCGAACAATAGGTAAGAGTTCATTTTGTAAATCAAAATTTGTTAATAAAAAAGTTTCTAATCCGCTTTGACGTGTTCCTAAAACTTCTCCAGCCCCTCTGAGCTTTAAATCTTCTTCAGCAATTAAAAATCCGTTTTCTGTCGAACGCATAATATTTAACCGTTTTTTGGCCGTATCTGAAAGAGGATAATCATATAACAATAAGCAAGTTGATTTTTCCGCTCCGCGACCAATGCGACCACGAAGTTGGTGAAGTTGAGATAAACCAAAACGTTCGGCTTGTTCAATAATCATGATAGATGCATTTGGAACATCTACACCAACTTCAATGACGGTTGTTGCAACAAGGATAGAAGTTTCTTTTTGTAAAAATTTTTGCATGACAGCATCTTTTTCATCGCCCTGCATTTTACCGTGAATTAATCCGACGCGCTCAGGAAAGACGCTATTTAGTTTTTCAAAACGAGCAGTCGCGTTTGCTAGATCAGATTTTTCAGTTTCTTCGATTAAAGGACAAACCCAATAAGCTTGTTTTCCTTCCGCTAAAGCATGCTGTAATTTTTCAATAACAGCTTCCATTTTTTTTACGGATAAAACGCGCGTGTCTATTGGTTTGCGCGTTGGAGGTTTTTCATCTATCTGTGATAAATCCATGTCTCCGTAATATGTAAGAGCCAGTGTTCTTGGAATGGGTGTCGCTGTCATGACAAGAACATCAACGGCATTTCCTTTTTGTGTAAGAGCAAGTCGTTGTTCAACCCCAAAACGATGCTGTTCGTCGATTACAGCCAAGCCGAGATTTTTAAAAATAACATTTTCTGTGAATAAAGCATGTGTTCCAATAATAATCTGAGCTTCTCCATCCGCTATTTGAGACAAAATTTCTTGCCGTTTTTTCTCTTTTTCTCGTCCAGTCAATAAAACGATGGAAACACCTAATTGAGAACATAAGTCAGATATTTTTGAATAATGTTGACGAACTAAAATATCTGTAGGCGCCATTAAAGCACCTTGATAGCCGGCTTCGACAGCATTTAAAAGCGCCACTAACCCAACAATAGTTTTTCCTGAACCAACATCTCCTTGTAGCAGCCTTAACATTCTGTAAGGTGTTTGCATGTCTGTTTCAATTTCAGTGATAACTCTTTTTTGGGCATTTGTTAATTCAAACGGAAGATGAGAAAGTAATTTTTTCCGCAGAGCTTCATTTCCTTTGATTGAAATACCGGTTTGTTTTTTCATTCTTGTTCTTGCAAGCGCTAAAGCTAATTGATTTGCTAACAACTCATCGTAAGCCAGACGTTGCCGTGCTTTAGAAAGGGGAGAAATATCTATTTCATTTTGGGGATGATGAGCTTGAAAAAGTGCTTCTTTAAAAGAAGGCCAACCTTCTCGCTTGAGAAGCGTGTCATCTAACCATTCAGGTAGATTAGGAAGGTGTTTCAAAGCTTCTTTGGCAGCTCTGTTCATCAATTTATTCGAAACGCCTTGTGTGAGGGGATATATTGGTTCGTAAATCGGAATTTTCCAAGCTTCATTTTCTCGAACAATGTAATCGGGATGAGACATTTGCCAGTGTTCTCCGTAACGTTCAACTTGTCCGCTGATAAGCCTTGTTTCTCCAATGGGCAGTTGTTCAATAATGTAGTCTTTATGATAATTGAAAAAGACAACTTCAAGATAACTTCCAGAAGCTTCACAAATGATTCGATAAGGATGTCGCTTTGAAAAAGGTTTTTTATGTTGAGAAACAGTTACTTTTGTCGTCAGCAGCATTTTATCCTGAGCAGATTTTAAATCAGCCAGATAGGGTCTATGTAAAATATGATCCGGTAAGTGAAAAATAACAGATAAAACAGTAGGGCCACATAAGTTTTTAAGCAACTTACTCCATTTTGGTCCAATGCCATTCAAAGTTTCAATACAACTAAAAAGGCTGTTTAAAATAGGGGGACGCATTTAGAAGTTTCTCGGAGGAGTCATATAGTTGCGCTTAGGTTCTTTTGCTCGACGTTCAGCTATTCGTTGAGCTTTTGCCTTTTCTTGGGCTGTCTTGGGCTTTAAAATTTTCCCATCAGGAAATTTTACAGTTCCGTCTGCGTAAACGGTTGAACCAAAAATTGGCAAGCTATAAAAAGTGTCTAAAATTTCTTTACAATCCATTTTTGGCATATTGCGTTGGAGATTATATGTTCTGAGTTTTTCTTCAGCGTATTGATTAAAGGCTTTTTTTCTTGCTGCATCTGTTGCAGATTCATTCGCGATAATGTAACTAGCGATGAGTTGAAAATCATCTAGTCTATTACCGGCATTACATGCAAGAGCTAAGCCGGCCATAGCTCCCAATTGCTGTGCGTCATTCATTCCATTGAGCGTTTGAGCCTGAAGTGTTAAAGGTAGAAAAAACATTAGAAAAAGATATAATTTTTTCATATTTTACTCGCTTTTTTGTTTTGACTTTCCTATATTAAATTTAATTTATCGTGTTTTCATCTTTTTGACAAGTTTTTTAGGAGGAAAAATGCTGACGGAGGAAATCAATTATTATCCTAAGGAAGGAAAGCCCATTCAAAGTGCTTTGATTATGTTGCATGGATATGGAGCTGATGGATATGATTTAATTTCAATGGCACCAAGTTTAGCTCAATTTTTGCCGAACACAGTTTTTTATGCACCGAATGCGCCACAGAAGGAAATGAACGGTTATAAGTGGTTTGATATTGATGAGATGGCTTCTGCGTCTGTTTATGAACGTTTTTTGTATATTCAAACATTGATGGAGAAGTCTGAAAAAAATATAAATATTATCAATGACTTTATAGAAAAAATTAAGGAAAAACATAAATTAAAAGAAGAGCAAATTGCACTCTTGGGATTTTCTCAAGGCGGCTTGTTGGCTTTAATGACCGGCTTGGAATATCCTCACACATTAGCTGCTTTGGTTGGTTGCTCTGCCGTTCCTTTGGCAATTAACGAAGCAATGCCAATCGAAAAAGTAATAAGTCGTCCTCCGGTTTTTTTAACACATGGAGAGGATGATGATGTTGTTCCTTTTATAGGAATGGAAGTGACACAAAGCACATTGTCAAATTTAAATATTCCAGTAAAAGTACACACAGTTCCTGGCATGGGACATAATATTGATAACTCTTCTGTTCAAGCGATAGGAATGTTTTTAAAAGAGTTTTTAAGTTAACAAAAGCGGATATCGTGCTTCAATGCGATAATATTTGCCTTCACCGTTTTCACGAGCATGAGAAGAAAAAAGCGTAAAATAATAAACTTTAAACTCACGGGTTCTGAAAAGATTATTAGCAGAGACAAATTTCATTACCTCGTCTAAAGAGGTTCCATGTAAACTGGCTAAACTGACATGGGCATGAAATTTAAAGCGGTCATTGTTGATGCCGCAATCTCTGGCAATTTTATCAATTTTGGCAGACAAATCATCCAAAGCTTGATAATAGTTAACGCCAACCCACAAGTGATGAGGTTCATCTCCCGTCGCAAAATAACCAACTTGAGCCAGAGCTAAATTAAAAGCGTTAAAGCGCAATTGACAAAGTTGATCATGAAAATTTTGAGCTGTATTTTCTTGAATATTTCCTAAAAAGCGTAAATTTAAATGGAGTTTTTCTTTATCAACCCAGCGAGCCATCGGAACGCCACCTCGTAAACTGTAAACTTGATCCTTGATATCATCTGGCAATTCTAAGCCGACAAAAAGTCTTATCATATGATTAATCCTCTAAAGTTATTAAAAAACGTTCGACTGTTGGCATAATTTTTTGTGTCATAATTTGAACGCCTTGAGCCGTAGGATGAGCTGCATCATCTTGCAGATATTTCATATCCAAGACGCCGAAGTGTTCAACAAAAACGCCATCCATAAAGAAAGGATAGAAAGTTAAACGATATTTTTTTGCTAAATCCTTATACAGCTGTGTAAATTGATTACGAAGTTCAACTGAAGACATGGGTGGAGCTTGCATTCCAATTAACATGACAGGAATATTGTTTTTTTGAAAACGCTGAATAATTTGTTCAAGATTATTTTCCGTTTGTTTTAAATCTAAGCCCTGTAAAACATCGTTGATGCCCAGTTCTAGTAAGACAGCATGTGGCTTTTGTGCAATCGCTTTATCAACTCTGGCCAATCCTTGGGCAGTCGTGTTGCCGCTGATACTGGCATTAATAACTTCAACATTATTATACCCCTTCTTATGTAGAGACTCTTCTAAAAGAGCATAGAAAGCTTCTTGTGGTTGAAGGCGATATCCGGCACTGAGACTGTCTCCAAATACCATTAAGCGAAAAGCTTCTTCTTGAGCTTTTAATGCAGTATTACTTGCTAAGCTAAGGCAAAACAAGAAGAAAGAAAAGAATAAAAAATTTTTCATTTTTTTTGAACTCCCTCCTTTTATTTTATTTCATTTTATTTTATAATGCATCAAAAGAAAAGGAAAAAAAACAAATGAAATTAAAAATTATTGAAATACCAAATCCTCTTTTGCGTCAAAAGAGCGAACCTATTGAAAAAGTGGATGAAGCATTGTCTAGTTTGATGAAAGATATGCTGGAAACAATGTATTCTGCTAATGGCGTAGGGCTTGCGGCTCCTCAGGTCGGTATATTAAAACGAGTTGTTGTTATTGATGTCGCTCATGATGATGAGAGACCGGCTCCATTTTTGATGGCTAATCCGGAAATTATTTGGCGATCTGAGGAAAAAGAAGAATGTTCCGAAGGGTGTCTTTCTGTCCCTAACCAATTTGCTTCGGTAGAACGTTCTTATGCGGTAAAAGTTCGTTATTTGAATGAGAAGAACGAAAAAGTGGAGTTATTGGCTGAGGGCTTCTTAGCCAGAGCCGTTCAACATGAATTAGATCATTTGGATGGAATAGTTTTTATTGATTATGTGTCTCCTTTAAAAAGAAAAATGATGATAAAGAGATTAGAAAAACAGCGTCGTAAAGCTGCAAAGGAGGAGTAGATGAAAGTTGTTTTTATGGGAACGCCAGAGTTTGCTGTTCCGGTTTTGCAAACATTGATAGATAAATATGATGTTGTATGTGTATACACACAACCGCCTCGACCAGCAGGCAGAGGTCATAAAATGACGCCATCTCCTGTTCAACAGCTGGCAGAAAAATATGGTATTATGGTTCGTTATCCTGTTTCTCTTAAAAGTGAATCAGAACAAGTTTTATTTCAAATGTTAGAAGCAGATGTAGCTGTTGTTTGCGCTTATGGACTTATTTTGCCATCAGGTATTTTGAATGCTTTTCCAATGGGGTGTATCAATGTTCATGCTTCTTTATTGCCTCGTTGGCGAGGAGCGGCTCCTATTCAACGAGCAATTATGGCTGGAGATAAGGAAACAGGAATTACCATTATGCAAATGGAAAAAGGATTAGATACTGGCGATATTTTAATGACACAAAGTGTTCCAATTACAGAGACAACAACTTATGGGGAATTACATGATAGCTTGTCATCTATCGGAGCAAAACTGATTGTAAAAGTTTTGGATAAACGTCCGACCCCGACACACCAGCCATTTCAAGGTGTCACTTATGCAGAAAAAATACAAAAAGAAGAAAGTATTATTGATTGGACTATGCCGGCAGAGATGTTGAATGCCAAAATTCGAGCTTTAACTCCATATCCGAAGGCTTACTTTATGTTAAATGGAGAAAGAATTGCTGTTTTAGCAACGACAGTAAAAGGACATAGACCAGATGAAGGATTAAAGCCTGGGACAGTTTTGGATAATCAACTAACAATTTTATGTGGTCTCGGCTCTACTTTGCAGTTAGATGTTTTGCAGAGACCTGGTAAAAATCCTGTAAAAAGAGAAGATTTTTTGCGCGGTTTTTTAATTAAAGAAGGGACTGTGCTTTAATGACTCGTTATAAGATAACGATAGAATATGATGGGACGAATTTTTGCGGTTGGCAAAAACAGAAAAGTGGTCTTTCTGTGCAAGAAGTATTAGAAAAAGCACTTTTTGCTTTTACACATGTTCAAAGTGAAATTTATGGAGCAGGACGAACAGATGCAGGCGTTCACGCATATGGACAAGTCGCTCATTTTGATTTGCCGGAAGAAAGAGAACCTTTCGAAATGCAAGCTTCTTTTAATGCTCTCGTTCGTCCTCATGCTGTCGGTGTTTTAAAAGTAGAAAAAGTGTCAGATGATTTTCATGCTCGTTTTAGCGCTAAGGAAAGATCTTATATTTATAAAATATTGAACCGCCGAACGCCCGCAGTTTTAGATAAAAACCGAGTATGGCAAGTTGGTCTTCCACTGAATGAAAAGAAAATGCAACAAGCGGCTTTATTATTGTTGGGACGACATGATTTTTCCACTTTTCGAGATTCTGAATGCCAAGCAAAAAGTCCGGTTAAGACTTTAGATGAATTAACAATAACACGACGAGGAGATTATTTATTCTTTGTTGTAAAAGCTCGTTCTTTTTTACATCATCAAGTGCGTAATATGGTAGGAAGCTTGGTGGAAGTTGGATTGGGGCGTTGGACGGTAGAAGATTTTCATGAAGCTTTGCATGCCTGTGATCGTCGTCGAGGCGGACCGACGGCTCCGGCAGCCGGTCTCTATTTTCAATCTGTGAAATATGAGTAAAGATAGTTGTTAGCAATCATATCCATTTTTTGGATCTCCGTTTGTACTACACTTACACCCTAGTAAACCACTAGGCTTATTGTACCAACAAACTTTGTTATCGGATTCATATATCATCTCTGAGGAGCTATAATCTGTATCAATATTGGGACCTGTAGTTGTGTAATCCGACGAGCAATAATAAGTTTGATTATATCGAATGGCATAAGAGTGTGTCGTATGCGCTTCTTCTATCCCTTGTCTGCCTGAAGAAGTAAGAGTATATCCACCACAACACGATCCGTTAATTGCACCGACGACTGAATAATTACTTCCTGATTGTAAATAAGTATAGTATTCATCAGACCAAGAATTATCATAACTTTCTTTTATTTGACAACAAGCGTATCCAGATTCACCAACGCCATTAACATAGTTTTTTACAAGCGTGTATTTTCCTTGGCTTGTATTGCAGCATTGTGCAGAAGATCCTGTCCAGAAAGCTTCTTCATGAGCCTGACAGACTTTATAAGCTTTGCGTTGAATCGTCTTTGCAATTAATGGAGTGCTTGAATAAGATAAAATTAACAAAAAAAATATGACATTTTTATAATTGAACATAAAGAAGACCTTTCTTAGTTTTTATCATTTATCATAATAGCAGTTTATTTATAATAAGCAAGTAGGATATAGTATTTTTTTATATATAATCATTTTATTTAAAGATATTTTTTTATCTTAAAAAGCTACGTTTTACGCTATTTTTTCCTTTTCATTTTGATAAAATTATGATACCGCTAAACAGTTAGTTTTAAAAATGGAGAGAAGAATGGCCGAAAACGAATCTCAAGAAAAAATTAAGGAAGATACACAAAAGCTCTTAACTAAATGGAAAAATAAAAGAGGCGCTCTTATTATGGCGCTGCATGATATTCAGGGTCTATTTGGTTATGTGCCATGGGAAGCTATGGAAGTGACAGCAAAAGAAATGGGTGTTCCAATGGCGCGAATTTATGCAGTTTTAACTTTCTATAACTACTTTAAATTAAAGGCGCCAGGAAAAGTTATCATTTCTGTTTGTGATGGAACCGCATGTCATATTAAAGGGGCACAAGGTTTGTTGGATGCTTTTTATAATTGCTTGGGATTAAAGGATGGTCAAACGACGGAAGATGGTCTGTTCCATTTACAGGTCGTTCGTTGTCTCGGTTGTTGTGGATTGGCTCCTGTTATTGTTGTGAATGGTAAAACATATGGTAAAAATACGCCAGCCGATGTTCAAAAAATTATTGCAGAATGGCGAGAAAAAATGGCTGAAACACAAGGAGTTTAAAAATGGTTGAACTAACACAAGAACAAATTCAAAAGTTAAAAGAACTCGGCCGCTCTCAAAAAGAAAAGCTTTTAAAAATGGGCGAAGATTTTAAAGAAGAAGTTAAAAAGTATAAAGCGGCTATTTATACATGTAATGCAACAAGTTGTCACTCTGGTGGAGCTGCTTCTGTTATTGACGCATTTAAAGAAAGCCTTGAAACAATGGGCTTATCGCAAGACGTTAGGATGGTTTGTACCGGATGTATGGGATTATGTGCAACTGGTCCTTTAGCTCGGGTAGAAATCAAAGGACGTGAGCCATTCTTATATAAAGAGGTGACACCTGATTTAGCTCGTATTATTGTGTCTGAACACGTTGCTCCGGCTTTGCGTGAGGGACCAGATCAACCGCTTCGTCTTTCTAATTATTTAAAAAGTAAAGAATTATCACTTCAATTACCTTTTTTTACTAAACAGCGTAAAATTGTTTTAGCTCGTTTAGGTCACTCTGATCCTGAGAATTTGGGAGAGTATGTCGCGACTGGAGGTTATCAAGCATTGATGAAATGCTTGGAGATGAAACCTGAAGAAGTGCTAGATATTATTCGAAAAAGCGGATTGCGCGGACGTGGAGGAGCAGGTTTCCCGACTGCTAGAAAATGGGAGATGTTAGCACAGGCTCCTTTATGTGACGGTGAGAAATTTATGGTTTGCAATGGTGATGAAGGCGATCCGGGTGCTTATATGGATTCATGTATCTTGGGGGGTGGCGCTCATGCTGTTTTGGAAGGGATGATGATTGGTGCTTATGCAACCGGAGCTACTTCTGGTTGGTTTTATGTTCGAGCGGAATATCCTTTGGCGATTGAGCGAGTTGAGTTAGCAATAAAACAAGCAAAAAAATATGGAATTTTAGGAAAGAACATATTTGGTTCCGATTTTAGTTTTATGGCTGATTTACGTTATGGCGCAGGTGCTTTTGTATGTGGAGAGGAAACAGCTTTATTGGAATCATTAGAAGGAAAACGTGGAACACCTCATCCAAGGCCTCCCTATCCGACGCAAAAAGGACTTTTCGGAAAACCGACAGCTATTAATAATGTAGAAACTCTGGCTAATGTTCCTCCTATTATTTTAAAAGGACCCGAGTGGTTTAGTGAAGTTGGTACAGCAACTAGTAAAGGAACAAAGGTTTTTGCTTTAACAGGTAAAGTTAAACATTCTGGTCTGGTGGAAGTGCCTATGGGAACAACGGTTGAGTGTATGGTTAACGAAATCGGAGGCGGGACAAGTTCTGGTAAGCCTTTTAAAGCTGTTCAAACTGGAGGGCCTTCTGGAGGCGTTATTCCTGCATCGCATTTAGATATGCCTATTTGTTATGAAGAGTTAAAAAAACTAGGTTCTATGATGGGCTCAGGTGGAATGATTGTGATGGACCAAGATGATAGTATGGTTGAAATTGCTAAGTTTTATCTGAATTTTACGGTTGATGAATCTTGTGGTAAGTGTGCTCCGTGTCGTATCGGCGGTTATCAGATGTTGCAACTTGTCAAAAAAATTGCAGATGGGGAAGGCACTCAAAGTGATTTAAAGAAAATTCAAGAAATCGGAACAGCAATGAAACAAGCTGCTTTATGTGGATTGGGGCAAACAGCACCTAATCCTGTTTTGTCGACCATTCGCTTTTTCTATGATGAGTATGAAAGTTTAATACAGCAAGCTCAGCAGAAAAAGGCTGAAAAGCAAAAATTACAAGCAGAAATGTCTTCTCTTGAAAATGAGATGAAAAAATTAGATGAAAGAAAGCCAGATTCAACAGTTCATAGTGCCGCTTGTTCTGGTCAATGCAAAAAAGTATGAGGGTTCAAATGGAAGAAATGATTACATTGACAATTGATTCAAAAGAAGTAAAAGTCCCAAAAGGAACTTCTGTTTTGGATGCAGCTAAAATGATACAAGTTGAAATCCCGACTTTGTGCTATCATCCAGATTTACATCCGTCCGCTGCATGTGGAATTTGTATTGTTAAAATCAATGGCAAAATGTTACGTTCATGTTGTACGCCTGCAGAAGAGGGAATGGAGGTTATTACCAGAGATCCTGATATTATTGAAGCTCGACGGACAGTATTAAAATTGACTTTAAGCAAACATCCGAATGAATGCTTAACATGTCAAAAAAATGAAATGTGTGAACTGCAGTCTTTGGCTGGTAAGTTTGGCATTCGAGCCAATGCATTTGATAACATTACGCCGACGCCTTTTGAAATGCCGAAAGATGCCAGTACGAAATGTATCGTATTAGATCCTCGTAAATGTATTTTATGTGGTCGTTGTGTCGAAGTATGTCAGCACATTCAAAATGTGTGGGCGCTCTCAATTTTGGATCGTTCTGTTAAAACACATATTGCTCCGGCAGGGGACTCACGGCTGGCAGATAGTCCTTGTATTAAATGTGGACAATGTACAGCACACTGTCCTACGGGTGCTTTAGTTGAGTATGATGACAGCGAACGTGTTTGGAGTATGTTACAAGAAAAGGATAATTATTGTGTTGTTCAAATAGCTCCGGCAGTTCGAGTATCAATGGGAGAGGCTTTTGGATATGAGCCTGGTACAGTAACGACTGGTAAAATTTATGCGGCTTTACGTAAAATGGGATTTAAGGCAATCTTTGATACGAACTTTGGAGCCGATGTGACTATTATGGAAGAAGGTTCGGAATTCGTAGAGCGTTTTGTTAATGGAAACGGTGTTCTTCCTATGATTACAAGTTGTTGTCCAGCTTGGGTTGATTTTATGGAAAAATTTTATCCGGATATGATACCTCACTTTTCGACATGTAAATCTCCTCATGCAATTGTTGGAGCTTTGACAAAAACTTATTACGCAGAAAAAATAGGCGTTGATCCTTCGAAAATTAAAGTGATTTCAATCATGCCTTGTACGGCTAAAAAATTTGAAATTTTACGTTCCAAAGAAATGTTCGCTAGTGGTTTCCAAGATGTCGATGTTTCTTTAACAACACGTGAAATTTGTCGAATGATTAAGCAGGCAGGTATAGATTTCGTCAATCTTCAAGAAGAAAAAGCTGATAGTCCTTTGGGAGAGTATACTGGAGCAGGAACAGTTTTTGGCTTTAGTGGAGGTGTGATGGAGGCAGCTCTTCGAACAGTTCACTATCTAGTAACCGGTGAAGAGATGGAAAAGGATGCTTTGGAAATTCATCCGATTTTGGGTGTTGAAAAAGGCATCAAAGAAATGACAATGAATTTGGCGGGTAAAGAAGTTCGCATTTGTGTAGCACATGGGACAGGAAATGTTGAAAAGGTTATGCAAAAGCTTCAAGCTGCGAAAGAAAAAGGAGAGGAGCCGCCTTATCACTTTATTGAAGTAATGGCCTGTGACGGCGGATGTATCGGAGGAGGAGGTCAACCCTTAGGGGTTACAGATGCTATTCGAAAAGCGCGTATGGCTGGGTTAATGAGTGATGATGAATTTTCTGAATTCAGATGTTCTCATCAAAATCCCTCCATTAAAAAGCTTTATGAGGAATTTTTGGGTAAACCATTGAGTGAGAAATCTCATCATCTGCTGCATACAAGTTATCAGCCAATTCCTCTTTATAAACGCTAAAGAAAAGCCCTTTTTTAGGGCTTTTCTTATAAGCATTCCTCTCCATCTGTGATATCTCCTGTGCAGGGATAGCAATATCCATTATGCCAATATCGTTTGTTTTCCGTTAAATTACAGCGTAGACAAGCTTCTTGGGAAGTATTTTCATGGCCTTTATAGTCGCATCGGAAACAATAGTTATTTCCGCTTGATGAGGAAAAATAACGATTTGGACAAACTTGACATGTTTCTTGTTCTGCAAAGGGAGCTAAAGAAGAAATATAACAACTAACACAGGTGCCATCATTACTAAACATTCCCTCAGAACAGGGTTGACACATACCTTGAATGCAATACGGTTTTTCTTCTGGACAAAGAGTATCTTTGTAAACACAGATATTATTTCTACAAATACCACAAATGCCGCAGTCTTCATCATTCTGACAGCTTTTAAAGCGATTAGGGTTTTGAATTGTCGCTGTAAAGTTATTGTTAATGTAAAAAGAAACTTTATTCTCTTTTTCTAAACAACCTTCTCCTTCATTTGCGATAATTTCTTCGAACCATTCGCCGTGCATATTGATTAATCTTTTGCAAATTTTTTCTTGTAATGGAAAAACTAAGATTTCAAATGTTTTTTCCGTTTCTTTAAATAAATCCGGTTGTTCAAATGATGTTGTAAGAATATCAGCCGTAGAACGGACTTCATTAAGCTGCATCTGTTGAAGTAAGCCATCTGTTATTGCAGTAAAAGCAATCAGTTTTACTTCTTCATAAACTTGATGAGCTTTTGTTTGAGTAAGAGCAAAAGATAGACTGATGAGTCCAGTAATCGTTATAACGGAAATAATAGCTAAGACAGCTAATATTTCTAGAAAAGATCGTCCTTTTTGATATTCCATTTTTATTAACCTTTTTTTTAAAATAACTTATTTTTTTTTAAACAATAGAAAATTTATTTAAAGATATTTTTTTAAATAAAGTAATGAGAATAAAATTACTATTTATATCGTTTGACTTTTGGTTGAAATAATGTTAAAAAGCATATTTCACAAGAGGAAAAAATGACTTATAGAATTGAACCATTAACAGTTAATTTTGAGAAGTTGACTGAGTTAGCAAAAGCTTATCAAGCATCTTATTGTCAGCTTTCAGCTGCTTATAAGACACAAGCAGAAATGGCCCTTTATACCTTGTCTTATTTTTATAGTAAATTAGATTCTTTTACAAGAGATCGACATTCAAATGTTTTTATGTTATCAGAGAATGAGAAACCAATAGGTTTTGTCCGATTTTCTCCAATTCCTACAGCTTATAAAGGCGGAACTGTTCGAACGGCTGTACAAAAAGAGCAGGGCTATTTAGATGGAGCGGCTTATCAATGGACACGTAAAATTTATTTTTCACATCCAGTTTCTTTATCTGATAGGACAATGATTTTAAATCAACTTTATTTATCTCCAGCTATACAAAATAAAGGATTTGGAACGGAAATTTTGCGTCATACATTGCCTATTATGCTGGATAAGTACGACAATTTTATCGTAGAATATAATTTAAAAAATTCGCGAGCTATTACATTTTATAAGACAATAGGTGTAGAACAAATTGCTAAAACGCAGGACTTGGATCATATTATTAAGAATAAGAAATATATTAGTGAAGTTGGAATTGGTTATGCCGATATTCGTTTAGCTTGTCGAAAGATAGAAAAGAAACACTTACAATATTTATCGCAAGCGCCAGTTATTTTGAACCCTTATCAAAGGCAATATGTCTAATGATTAAATTAAAAACACTTAAAACGGCTTTAGGAAATGAAATTGTTTTTTGGGGTGAAAAGAAAATTGCTCCTCAACATGTTCTTTTCTTAATCGGTGGTTTCCATGGAGATGAGGTTGAAGGTCCTTACTTATTGGAACGTTTTATTGATTTGTGTAAAAGTCGAGAATGCTTTAGTAATTATGATATTTATGTTATTCCTTGCTTAAATCCTGATGGCATGATGCTTCATCAGAGAGAAAACGCAAATAATATTGATTTAAATCGTAATTATCCAACATCCGATTTTCAAAAGGAAAGTTTTAATCCTCATACTGGTAAATCCAGTAGCGGTTCTCCTTGTTCGGAAATAGAGACACAATGGTTGATGGGTCTTATAGAAGCATATAGACCTAAACAGGTATTAAGTATTCATTCGGATTTACAAGTTGTCGATTTTGATGGCCCGGCAGAAGAGTGGGCTAAACAAATAGCTATTTTAACAGGTTATCCTTTAGTTCATAATGTCGGATACTCAACGCCAGGTTCTTTTGGAACATGGGCAGGTAAAGAACATCATATACCTGTTGTAACATTAGAAGTTGAAAAAGCATCTACTAATGATGAGCTTAATAAACTTTGGGATAAAATGATTCCTTTATTTGAAAGTTTTTTATAGAATCTTATTCATTAGAATATACTGACGAGGCCAGTAGAAACAATAGATAAAAAAATATCTAAAAAGCGCTGGACATTTCGTTTCGAAGAGTATATATAAAGAACATTATTTTTGTATGTGAGGTATTAGAAAGGAAAAAATATGGCTGATACAAACAAAAAAATGAAAATGATGGACGGTAATGAAGCCGCTGCTTCTGTCGCTCATCGTTTGAATGAAGTTTCTATTATTTATCCAATTACGCCTTCTTCTCCAATGGGGGAATGGGCTGACGCTTGGGCTGCAGCAGGACAAAAAAATATTTGGGGAAAAGTTCCAACTGTTGTTGAAATGCAGTCTGAGGCGGGAGCAATCGGTGCTGTTCATGGTTCTTTGCAAGCCGGTTCTTTAACGACAACTTATACCGCTTCTCAAGGTTTACTCTTGATGATTCCGAATATGTATAAAATTGCCGGAGAATTGACGCCTTTTGTTATGCATGTTGCCGCTCGAACTTTAGCTGCTCATGCTTTGTCCATTTTCGGAGATCATTCTGATGTTATGGCGTGTCGCCAGACAGGGTTTGCTATGTTGGCTTCTAACTCAGTTCAGGAAGCTCAAGATTTGGCTGCTGTTGCTCAAGTAGCAACTTTAACATCTCGCGTGCCTTTCTTACATTTCTTTGATGGTTTCCGGACTTCTCATGAAATTAATAAAATTCAGACTATTTCAGATGATGAATTGAAGACTTTAATGGAGGGTGTGGATACAAACTTTGTAGCTAAGAACGCTTTAACACCAGATAAGCCAGTTATTCGTGGAACTGCTCAAAATCCTGATGTTTTCTTCCAAACTCGTGAGGCTTCTAATGTTTATTATAATGCCGTTCCGGAAGCTGTTGAGGCGGCTATGCGTAAATTTGAAAAAATTACGGGTCGTTCTTATCACTTGGTTGATTATGTCGGAGCGCCTGATGCTGAAAAAGTTATTGTCGTTATGGGATCCGGTGCTGAAACAGCAGAAGAAACGGCTAAATTCTTGAACGCTAAAGGTGAAAAATTGGGCGTTTTAAAAGTTCATTTATTCCGTCCATTCCCAACTAAAGCCTTTGTTGAAGCCTTACCAAAAACAGCAAAAATTATCAATGTCTTGGATAGAACAAAAGAATCTGGTTCTGTCGGAGAGCCTTTGTATTTGGATGTGGTGACAACATTAGCTGAAGCTGGTTTAACGGGTATTAAAGTTTTAGGCGGTCGTTATGGGTTATCTTCTAAAGAATTTACACCTGCTATGGCTAAAGCCGTATTCGATAATGAAACAAAAAATCACTTTACCGTTGGTATTGAAGATGATGTAACACACACATCTTTAAGTTATGATAAGCATTTTGATATTGCCGGAAGTGATGTAACTCGTTGTATTTTCTTCGGGTTAGGTGCTGATGGAACCGTAGGGGCAAATAAGAACTCCATTAAAATTATTGCTGATGGAGATGAATTCTATGGTCAAGCTTATTTCGTTTATGACTCTAAGAAGTCAGGAGCAATGACAACATCTCACTTACGCTTTGCAAAACATCCGATTAAAGCGCCGTATCAAATTGAAAAAGCAAGCTTTGTTGCTATTCACCATATGCCATTTATGGAAAAGATTGATATGACTTCTTGCTTGGCTGATAATGGTGTTTTGTTGTTAAATACAATAGTTCCTCCTGAAAAAGTTTGGGATAGTTTGCCTGTCGAGGTTCAAAAAGATATTATTGCAAAACATGCAAAATTATATGCTATTGATGCTGTTGATGTGGCTAAAAAGACTGGTATGGGACGCCGTATTAACACTATTATGCAAACATGTTTCTTTGCTATTTCAGGTGTTTTACCAAAAGAAGAAGCTATTGCTAAAGTTAAAAAATATGCTGAAAAAACATATGCAAAAAAAGGACCGGAAATTGTTGCAGCTAACATTGCAGCTATTGATGGAAGTTTGGAACACTTGCATGAAATTCCAGTTCCTGCTTCTGCAACGGCGACACATACACGTCAACCAGGCGTTCCTGCAGATGCTCCAGAATTCTTAAAACGTGTTACATCTCCGATTATTGAAGGTAAGGGTGATCAAATGCCTGTTTCTGCTTTTAAGGATGTCGTGGATGGAACATGGCCAACAGGAACAACTCAATATGAAAAACGGAGAATTGCGACAGATACACCTGAGTGGGATCCAAGTGTTTGTATCCAATGTGGTAAATGCGCAATGGTATGCCCGCATGCTGCTATTCGCTTGAAAGTAGCTGAAGCTGGTTTATTAAAAGATGCTCCGGAAGGCTTTAAGTCTGCTGATTATAAAGGTAAAGAATTCGCAGGAGATAAGTTTATTGTTCAATGCGCTCCTGAAGATTGTACAGGATGCTCTTTGTGCTCTCAAGTTTGTCCAGGACGTTCTCGTGAAAATCCTGAACATAAGGCTTTAACAATGCAACCGATTGAAAAGAATTTAGATCAAGATATTAAAAATTTTGATTTCTTTAAAAAGTTGCCAGAAGTTGATCGCACAAAAATTGAACCAAAATTGGTTAAAAATGTTCAATTATTGCAACCTTTATTTGAATTCTCGGGTGCTTGTGCGGGCTGTGGTGAGACCCCATATGTTAAGTTGATGACACAATTGTTCGGCGATCGTTTAATGATTGCTAATGCAACAGGATGTTCTTCTATTTATGGTGGTAACTTGCCGACAACTCCATATGCTAAAAATGCAGAAGGACGTGGACCTGCTTGGGCAAACAGCTTATTTGAAGATAATGCTGAGTTCGGTTTGGGTATGCGTTATTCCGTTGATAGCAAAATGGAATTTGCTACTCAGTTATTGAAAGATTTAGAAAGCACAATTGGTGGTGATTTAGTTAATGCTTTATTGACTGCAGATCAGTCAACAGAGCAGGGTATTAAAGAACAACGTGAACGTGTTGAAGTCTTAAAACAAAAACTGTCATCCTTAACAGACGATAAAGCTAAGATGTTAAAAGAATTAGCTGATTATTTGGTTAAAAAATCCGTTTGGATTTTAGGTGGTGATGGTTGGGCTTATGATATTGGCTACGGTGGTTTAGATCATGTCTTGCATTCTGGTAGAAATGTCAATATTTTAGTAATGGATACAGGCGTTTATTCAAATACAGGTGGTCAACGTTCTAAAGCGACACCTATCGGAGCTTCTGCTAAATTTGCAGTCGCTGGTAATGATTTGCCACCGAAGGATTTAGGTATGATTGCCATGAGTTCTGAAAATGTCTATGTCGCAAAGATTGCTATCGGAGCTAAGGACAGTCAAGCTATTCAAGCTATGGTTGAAGCTGAGTCATTCAATGGACCTTCTTTGATTATTGCGTATGCTCACTGTATTGCTCATGGGTATGATATTGGTACTCAAGGCTTAGAGCATCAGAAAATGGCTGTTGATACTGGATTATGGCCTTTGTATCGTTTCGATCCTAGATTGTTAGCTGAAGGAAAAGTTCCTTTACAGTTGGATTCTAAAACGACAAAAGATGTTTCTGAATTTATGAATAGTGAAACTCGTTTTAAAATTGTTCAACGTGCGGATATAGAACGTTATGAACGTTTAGTAAAACTTGCAGAGCAACGAATTCAGAATCGTTTGAAGTTATATGACCATTTAGCGAAAGCTGAATAAGTTTCTCTATAAAAAGAAACGGCTGCTTTATTGCAGCCGTTTTTTTATATTATGTGGATAGATTACGTTCACTAATAATGCAATAACTATAGCTTTATTGAAGTATAATTTTGTTGTTTTTTAATTTACTGGATGTCGCTTTTCTTTAGTTTATTATTTTTTTAGAAGTAGAAATTTTTTCAACCCTAAGAGTATAAAAAATACTCTATTTTTTGAGGTAAGAGTATGAAATAATTCCTTTTTCATATAATAAAATAGTTTAATTGATTAAATTATCACAGATAAAACAATGAAAATAAACGAGAAAAACTTTATAAGCTTTTCTCGTTTATTTATTAGCTAGAATGCATGTGTATATTGTAAGTTAATATTATGAGCATCAAATGTTGAACCAAAATCATAATCATACCGTAGTGAGAAATGATCTTGACCTCCCAAAGTAAGTGTAGCTGCAGCCCCTAGTGTAAAGATATCTCTATCTATTTCAATTCCCTCTGCTTTCATCCAAGGAGTATAACCTAAGAATTGAGATTTATTTGAAGCTTCTGTATCTCCAAACTCATGAGCCCAACGAGCTTTTAATTCAGGGGTAAAGAGTACATCTTGTGTTCCTAAATTAAATAAAGCCGTTATTTCCAAAGGTGTCTGGATAGATTGATAAGCTTCGTTTTTAAGTTTCAGAGCGGCAGATGATCCCTTTTCTGTGAACTCATCAGAATTAATATAAGCGTAGTCAATACCGACTTTAGGAATTAAAACAACATGTTTTCCGATTTCAATATTATAACCGTAAGCAGCTCCACCAGAATAAGTTGTCATGTCGAAACTAGATGTCGCAGTTTCATTTAAAGCCATAATTTTGCGTTGAGTATCATTTGTATTGACAAGATATGAAGCATAAAAATCAATAAAATGATGTCCTCCAGGTAAAATTTCTCCGTAAATGCCAAGACCATAAGTATCAATATCAGATTTAAAGTTATTATCATTTTGCTCTAAATCACCTTGACCGAAAACACCCATCAGCCCTAATGATAAAGTATCAAAAGAAACATCAAATCCCGCTGTTATTCCGTAAGCATCATAGTCATATCCGGAAATACCCTTATTATCATCTTGGCTCATCATGAGAGCATAAGGTTTAACCCATACACCACCAGCATCTGTTCGATAGCTTTGAGGAGGAGCATAGTTTTCATTTGTCGAATCAACGGAATAAAGCGTATAGCGGCCATTTTGTAAAACGTAGTAATCTCCGCCACTTCTTCCCATGTAATAAGGTGTATTGTAAACAGTTTTTTGTTGTGGGGTAAATTTATCAGAAGATTTACGAATTTCTGATAAAACATTCATTGTATTACGGTTAACAACAGATAAAGTACGCAAGGCCGCCATATGTGTATTATTGTAGCTTTCGGAAGAAAGCTGTTTCATCATAGCGGCAGCCGTTTGTGCTGAATCTGCATAAGTGACTTTATCTAAGAAAGTAGGTATTGTTGCATCAGCAGCTAGATCTGAATTGATTGTGTCTAACGCTTTAGCTACCTCTTTAACATTTACGGAAGGATTGACTGGGCTAATAGCTTCTTGAAAGTTTTTAAGACCGTTTACAGTCGCATAAATAGAGTTGTTTTCCACCCTAAAAATCGGATTATCCCACAAGAAGGAAGTCAAGAAGTAATCAGGGCTTCCGATAATTGAATCCGCAGAGATAATTTCATATTCTTGTCCCGGAGTTATATTGCGAATGATTAACTTTGTGTTGTCTCCTAAATTTAAAGTTCCAGCAATAGAAATCCGATCGGAGTCTGTTTCAGTAGCCCGTAAATCAATAGTACTTCCTGAAATAGTTGTGACATCTGTCATTAAATTCATAACATTTAAAGCTTCTTCATCAACTTTTTGTGTAGATACAGCTAAAGTACTTCCATTGTCTAAAGTTAAATCACCATTAGTTATTTCAAACATTCCATTTCCCGATAAAATAGACCCATTATTAACGGTGACGGAATTGGTTACAGTTACTTTATTTGTTAAATCTTTATTGTTCATTTTTAGATGTCCTCCGTTAAAGGCGAGGGTATCTACATCCATATTACGATCAACAGTTAAAGTTCCTTGGTTTAAATTAACAGTTGTATTCGTGACAGGTGTTGTTGCATCACTAAGACGAACAAGTTGATTAGTATAAACATCATGATTGATATTTAAAACAGTGTCTGTTCCCAGCTCAATTCCTTCTTCTTGATTGCCAGGATGTAGTCCTTTTATAGCTCGAATAGTATGATTAACATTAAAAATACCACTATCTAAAGTAACTCGATCCAAAGTAATTGTTCCAGAAGAATTAAAGATATTACCAGTTCCGACATCAATTGTGAAAGTTGTATTGACTGCTTCTTCATCTAATTCTGTAATATCTCCGGTAACATAATCGCCTTTTACCTTCAAAATAGCGTTAGCTCCTAGAGTAATATCTTGAACATTGACAGGACGAGTGATTGATAATCCACCGCTTGAAATTAAAATATGATCAACATCAACTGTATTTGTTGTTTCATAAAAAGGTCGGTCTCCTGGCAAAGTGTCATCTAATGCTATTTCAAGATTTGTATTTGTTGCTCCTTCGACGCGTTGAATAGGATCGTGGATATAAACAGATTCACCAACAAACTTTAGATAGGTGTCCGAATTCATATTAATAACACCTTTGATATCTCCGGAAAGTTGTAAAGAGTTTTTTTCAAGTAAAATACTATCGACATCAATAATGCCAGATAAATAGCCATAATAACTTGATTCTACACTTGAAACGACTTGAACGTCCGTACTTCCCTCCGCCTTTCTGAGAGCACCCATAATAGAACCTCCGCGGCATTCTCCAAATTGATCGCATGTTTCGTCATTATTGGAGCTATAAAGGTAAACGCGAGATGTGCTGCCAACGGTTGTCGGAACTTTTAACTCACCACTCGTCGTGATTGTTGCTTCATTCCCCATAGTTAATTCACTTGCCACGACAGAGGAGCTGTTTTCGAAAGTTCCTTTATCTTGAAATAGAATTTTATTCGTTTGGATATTCAGACCTTCTGACGCGATAAGACCATTATTCCCCAGAGAAATTGTATTTTCCACATCTAATAAAGCGTCAATAAAGTTTTCTTCTCCATCTTGATTTGTATAAGAAAATTGTTCTCCTGTTATGGAAGCATTATCTCCCATTGTTAAATTGTTACTAATAATCTCTGCTCCAACCAGATCGATGGTTGCATTATCCCCCATAGTCCATTCGTCAACTTCCGTTGTTGCTTTATTTAAATTTAAAGTGGATGTAATATTTCCTGTGGAAAAATCAATTTGTTTATAGGTAGAAGTAATTGATTGAGAATTAAAGCTACCATTATTTAAGAAGGTAATAGATGAAACGGGGTTTGGATTTTCTTCAGTCGCTGCCGGTGCTGTTAAGGTAATATTTCCGCCTTGGTTAATAAAAGAAGAATCATTTTGAAAGCTAATATTTTCTCCGGTCATCTCAGCGGCATTCAGATTTTGAAGATTGTTAGCTTCTCCTAAAATTAAATTACCCACATTCATAGAGCTGACTTTATTATTTGCCGGATATTCGACTTCTACAACAGTAGGTTCTCCGTTTTCTTCCTTACTTGGTATAGAAATTTCAATTTTGGGAGCTTTCAATTCTAATTCGTACTCAGAACCATTGATAATTGTTGTGTTAGCTCCAGTTGTAAAAGTGTTGTTTACATTAAAAATACCACCCATATTATTGAGAATAGATGAATTGTTTCCAACAGTTAAAACATCTGTTTCAATTTGACGAACCATCGTATCATCTGTCTCTCCTTCATATGGGCTCATATAATTATGGATAAATGCATTTTCTCCCATTTCAATAGATTTATTTTGAATCGTTCCTCCATTATGAATAACGCCATTTTGAGTAAAAATTAAATTATCCGTTGATAATGTATTATTTGTAGAAGGTAAAATATCATACTTATCTTCACCAACACCTGTAGCAAAATGGATATCTCCGTTATTTAAAACGCCATTTTTGCCAAAAGAGATAATATTATCGTCATCATCTCCTGTTGTTTTATTCACCATATTTCCTGAGTTACTGATATAAGCATTATCTCCGATTAAAACTGTTCCACCGATTGTTCCATAGTTGTTTAGGATGCTGCCATCAGTCTCTTTTAGTTGAATCCGCTCAATTGTTCCATAGTTCTCAATATCCGCAGATACAGGCCGCCCACGATAAACCGTAGAGAAGATGCCGTATCCAGCATTTAAACCTGTTCCTGAAACCAGCATATTTCCTGTATTAACAATGCTTGTAGCGGGAAGAGGATCTGTTCCATTTAAATGAAGAACATAACCATTTTGGCTTGTCAAAGTATAATTGTTTGTGAAAGAAAAAGGTGTTCCATTGCTTTGATAGATGTTTGTATCACCCGTCGCAGTTTCATCATTTTGTGTTTCTGTTGTACCTGTAATAATGTGAAGAGCATCAGCCCACACATTTTGCGGACAAGAAAGTAAAGTTCCAATCAATAACGAAAAAGTCCATTTTGCTCGCATGACAAGCCCCATTTCTTAAAGAAAAGTTAATAAAACATCACTATTTATGGCATACTTTAGGAGAGGGTTCAAGTATAAAATAACTTTTTTATAAATTTCAACTTATAGTTGTTTACTTTTGAGATTGAAAAACTATAATAATAGAAATATTTTAATAAATAATGGGTAATAAATAAGGGGGAGATCATGAAAAAAACAAATTATCTAACATATTCAGTTGCTCTAATAGCGATTATGATAAATTTTCCAGGAATGGCAGAAGAAAAAGAGCCTATGGAAAGTTTGAATTCAGTATCACTTCAGGAAGAAACAATTCTTTTGGATGAAAGTAGCATAAACGCACAAGAAGTTGCTTTTGTAGATGTTGAAGAAGTAGTCCTTCAAACAAATATGCCTAAAAGTGTTCAACAGCGTCAAGAATATACTCGTAGACGTCAAAGGTTAGCAAAACAAGATAGTCTTTCTAAAAAATATGCTGATTTTAAACAAGAGTTAAGTGATAAAATGGGACTTTCATACTCTTTGGATATTTCTATTCTAGGCCAACGAGGCGCACCGAATGGTAAAGGAACAGCATGGCAGACACAATATTATGGTAGTGTAGATTGGAATATGTATAAAAGCAAAATTGGAGATGGATCTTTACAATTTGCTTATACAGATGTTCATTATTGGGGAAAAAGCGGAAGTTGGTTAAATAATCGTTTGGCTTTAGCAAACGAATTGAACGATTATACTTCTAACGAGCATTATTTTGATCAATTAACTTATACTCATACATTACCTGGAGATTTAAATTGGTTATCTGTATCTTTTGGTCAATTTCCTATGTATAACTGGGATGGGACGGAATATGATTCGAATCAACAGACAAATTTTATTAACATGGCTTTATCTCAAAATGCCAGTTCGACTTATTCTTCAGCTAGTTTAGGCGGGTTTATAACAGTCACACCGAATAGTGATTGGCAATTTGTTGCAGGTTTCCAAGATGCGAATAACATAACAGGAAGTAAAATAAATACACATACTTTTCATGAAAAGAAATTTACAAGCTTCGTTTCTGCTTCCTTTACACCAACAATTAAAGAATTAGGAGCAGGGCAATATTCTATTTTACTTTATAATCAACCCGGTGTAGAAGAACAGCCAGGAACGACAAATGGTTGGTCAATCAATGTTTCTCAAAGTTTCGGAGAAAAATGGGCAGTTTTCGGCCGTGTTAATGGGAACACAGGTGTCGAACCCATTAAACAATCTTATGTTTTAGGTGCTGTATATAATAATCCTTTAAATAGAAATGCTTTAGATCAAATAGGATTTGCTACAGCTATTAATAAGTTAAACAAGGATGTAAACGGAGCTGGAACACGTTCAGCTGAAACAGTCCTTGAGGCTTATTGGGCCTGGGGGCTTTCTAACTTTGTGACAATAACACCGGATATTCAATTTTATATCAATCCAGGATTAGATACTGACGAAAATACAGCAACAGTTGCAAGTATTCGTGCAACTTTTATGTTCTAAAAGCAGGCTAAAAGCAATTATTTTTTAGTATAAAAAGGAGTAAGCATTTGTTAAAAAGCGCTTGCTCCTTTATTTAAAATCGATTATAACACTACTATGTCTTTGATAAAGTCCATAGCCACTTTAAGTGGGTTTACTTTGCTAAGCCGATTAATCGGTTTTTTGCGAGATATTTTGATTGCTCGTTTTTTGGGAGCGACAATGTTAGCTGACGCTTTTTTTGTTGCATTGCGTTTTCCTAACTTATTTAGAAGTTTATTTGCAGAAGGCACATTAAATGTTTCTTTTGTTCCATTATTTTCTCAAGTTATGAAAGAAAAGGGGAAAGAGGGAGCAAAACAGTTTGCAAAAGATGCTTTTAGCTTATTGTTTTACATTTTGTTATTTTTTACGCTTGTTATAGAGCTGATTATGCCATGGGCAACTCTCGTTTTAGCTCCCGGATTTGAAGAAATTCCAGGTAAAATAGAAGTAACAACATATTTAAGCCGCATTACTTTTCCTTTTTTGATGGCAGTTTCTTTAGTTTCTTTATTATCAGGTATATTAAATTCAGTTGGAAAATTTGCAGCAGCTGCATTTGCTCCCTCTATTTTAAATTTGATGATGATTCTTTTTCTTCTAATTGGAACACCCTTTATGGAAAACTCTGCGCAAGCCTTAGCTTGGGGTGTTTTTTGGGCCGGTGTTTGCGAATTTCTATGGCTTTTATGGAATGTATATAAAGCTGGCTTTTTCTTTGGTTTAAAAGGTCCTTTTAAGACTTTGTGTCATATTTCAAGGGAACTAAAAACTTTATTTAAACGGATGTTGCCAGGTGTTTTTGGCTCCGGCGTTTATCAGATCAATCTGTTTTTAGATACTTTTTTTGTTTCTTTTGTGGGTGCAGGAGCTGTTTCCTGGTTAAATTATGCACACCACTTATTTCAATTGCCTATAGGAATTATCGGCGTCGCAGTAGGGACAGCTTTATTACCTTTTTTGTCTCGTTATTTGCATGAAGGAAAGTATCAAAAAGCACTTCATGATCTTAATAGAGGTTTAGAAGTTTCGCTTGTTATGTCAATAGCATCTATGCTTGGACTAGTTATTCTAGCTGTTCCAATTGTTTCTGTTCTGTTCGAGCGAGGCGCTTTTACATTTCAAGAAACAATTCCAACTGCACGTGCATTGCAAGCTTTTGCGATCGGTCTTCCCGCATATATGCTAACGAAGGCTTTAGCTCCTTTCTTTTATGCCAGAGGAGATACAAAAACACCTGTTAAAATAGCATCTCTCGGTGTTTCTATTAATGCAATATTATGCATAATCTTTATGCAGTTTTGGGGGCATGTTGGAATTGCTTTAGCAACGGGAATCACAGTATGGATTAACGCGTTTCAATATGTCTTTCTATTAAGGAAAAAAGGGGATTTTAAATTAGATATTTTGTTTAAATATCGCTCTGTACGTATTTTAATTTCAGGAGGAGTGATGGCTGTCTTTTTATTGGTTTCTGTTTTCTTTTTAAATAATATTTATCAAAATTGGCTTCATCTTCCCCACTTTATTCCGTTTATTCTCTTGTCTGTTTTAATCTTCGGTGCTATGATAACTTACTTTGGAGCACTTTTGCTGATGAAGGGAATTCGAGTAAAAGAAATGAAGCGTTTTTTGACACGTAAAAAAGAGCCGGTTTAGCTGATGAAATAAAAATATAAGAGGATAGAGATGAAAAAAAATAAAAATAAAAAAATTTTTTTATTTCAAAATCTTAAAAGATTTTTTTCATCTTTTTCATTAACTAAATTTAAGCCTCTTTTTCAAAAATGGCTGATAAATTTTATTCGATATTTATCATTAGCATATAAAAAACCATCCGCTTTTTTAAAACTGACATTGTCTTTTATTTTTATGTGGTGGAAACGGCTGTTGATTGTTTTTATCATTTTAGTGTTTGTTTTATATCCTTTTATAGCATTACGTTCGGAAAAAATAGATGTAAATCCTTATTTTTCCGGAGAAAAAGTTATGGCACCTGCTTCACAAGCTGTAGAAACGGCAAAAGCTTTAATTACACGAGAGGTTTCTGAATATGGGTGGAAAGCAAATTTGCCTTATCTGTTTCCTTCAGCTATGTTAGATAATATGCCATCATTTCAACAGGGAATTATTCATGCCTTGTCAGTATTTTCGTCGAGCTTAAATACACCTCAAACACAAAAAGCAGCTTATTTATTATCGTTACCTGGAAATGTTTGGTATGTGAATTTTTCTTCTTATTTGAAGCCCTCCGTCCCATCAACTCGCTCTTACCGTAAAGCTAGAAGTTACTTAAAGGCATATAATTTAGATTTAAGTCGTGGAAAAGAACAATGGAATGATACGCAAGAAAGGTTACTTTTGATTTTGTCTCATGTGGCAACGGATATGATCAAAAGTATTGATATGGCAGAAACACAAATTGAAAATGATTCTTTTTTAGACTTTAAAGCGGATAATTTATTTTATTTTATTAAAGGGCAGGGCTACGCTTACGCATTGTTGCTGAGAGATTTGCAAACAGACTTTGAAAATCAGGTAATTACTCCAGATATTAAAGGAAAATTTGAAGATACTATTTATACTTTTATGCAACTTTACAACTATCAACCTTTATGGATTATTAATGGAGCGCCAGATGGTTTCTTCCCATCTCATTTGATGGTTCAGGCTTTTTATACAACAACTACTGTATTAGCTTTACGAGATCTTATGCAGGAAATAAAGGAAACAAATAAATGACGGAAATGACACAAGAAGAGTTGGAAAATATTATTCAAAATATTATTCAAATTCGTATACGACCTGTTCTTCAAGCACATGGCGGCGATATCGTTTACAAAGAGTTTAAAGAAGGTATTGTTTATGTTGAACTCCAGGGAGCTTGTCAAGGTTGCCCTGGAGCAATAGAAACTTTAAAAGGAAATGTTGAACATTTCTTAAAAATTTTGTTACCTGAAATTAAGGCTGTTCAAGATATCAATATGCGGTCAGAAAAGGAAAACTGAAAATGACAAAAGTTTATCTTCCTGTTATTTTAGGTGTTCTTTTACTTTGGGGCATATTAGAAGGTGTCGTTTATTTTTATCAAGAAAGAGAACATTCTGTTCCTGTTGCTACGATGGAATTAAGTGAAAACATGATATCAGATAAACGTGTTTTTACTCAGGTTAAGTCAACGAAAGAGTTGGCAGAGAAATTTAAAAATTTTAACCGCTTATCAGTTCCTCGAATTTATATTGAAAATTTTCCGGATGATTTCTCATGGAATGCAGATCCTGCTTTATTTGTAAAAACTCTTTTACCTTATATTCTTTATGAAAATGAACAATTGGAAGCAGAACGCAAGAAATTATTTAATATTTCTACAAAAATATTCAATAATCAAGAACTTACGGAACAAGAGAAATTATTTTTTAATGCACTTGTGACAAAGTATGAAGTTTTTGAAGTTGGACCTGTTAGCCAAGCTCATGAGTTGTTACAACGTGTTGATAAAGTATCGCCTTCATTAGCAATGGCACAGGCTTTAGATACAACTCAAGGTGGAAAAATTAATTTAGATGGACCTTTTGGTATTTATAAATGGAATAAAGAGGGACTTTATGATCGAGAACGCTATGCAACCTTGGATGAGGCAGTTAAAGAATATGTTTCTCAATTAAATAAGGCAGAGTCTTATTATCGATGGCGTCTTTTAAGAACAATTCATCGTCCGACAAAATATTCTTTACCAGGTCGAGTTTTTTTGAAAGGCTTAGCACCATATGAGCCGGACAATCCTAATTATATTGAACGTATTCGAGATGTTTATAATAAATACTTGTTAGATAATTTAGATTTTTCGAAATTTGAAGAGGAGAAAAATAATGTATGAAAGTGGAATGTCTAAAACAGCTAAAGTTTTATTTTTTATAATTGTTGGTTTTTTAGCCTATTTTTTAATTACCTTAGGAGGCTGCAGTCAGAATCCCTATCAAACTCCTATAGAAATAGTCGATAACGCTGGACAGTCTAAAGTCGTTTTTTATATTGAAGAAGCTGATACTTCGGAAAAAGCCAAAAAAGGGTTGATGTTTCGTGAGAGTATGCCAGAAAATGCCGGAATGACATTCACATTAACAGAACCGCGTGTTTTAAAAATGTGGATGAAAAATACACTTATTCCATTAGATATGCTTTTTTATGACGAAGATGGGGTTATTGTTGAAATTATAGAGGGAGCAAAACCTATGGATTTAACTCCAATAGGTCCAGATTATCCAGTGATGGGCGTAATTGAGATAAATGCGGGTTCTGTTCAGAAGTTTAATCTTGTCAAAGGTGATAAAATAAAGAATTTAAAAAAATAATTTGACATGAAGTAAAGAAAAGGATATAAGAGGTATACTTTCAATTTTAATAATGGAAGTTTTGAGTGTCGGGGCGTAGCTCAGCCTGGTAGAGTACTTGCTTTGGGAGCAAGGTGCCGTAGGTTCAAATCCTATCGCCCCGACCAATATAAGAAAGCGGAAGTTTATACTTTCGCTTTTTTTGTTGTCCAATTCCCCTGCAAAGCCCTAGGACAGCCAACTGCTGAAAAGTGATTTTATACCAAAATCGATGTGGTTGCCGAGATTTTTCCAAATTGATATATACTTTTGCCCGAATATATATACCTTGTGCAATGTGATTTTTTCGCCAGAGCCACTTGACCGTAAGTTATTGTTTTTGAATAATTGATTATAATGGTATAATATCAACTTTCCTCATCCTACCGAGTAGCGGTTAGTTTGTAATTCCCAAAACTGATACCGCCACTTATATGCACCCCTCAAAGCCTTACTTTATAAGGGATTTCCATTTTTTATAACTTGCACACATGGTGTTTGGGGCATATAAAGAGATTTTCATTTTTTTTTGAAAAAATGACTATTTTCTTGTAATTTTAGGTAGAAGTCATTAAAATGTGACGGATTATAATTTTATGCTGATAAATGAGGTGTTTTCATGGCAGATGATATTCAAATTCAAAAAATGGACGGCAAAAGCCTTGATGTGACGGGCGTAAACAAGGAAAAGTTGAAAACGGTTTTTCCTGAGTGTTTTACCGAGGGGAATTTGGATATTGATAAACTGTTGTCTTTATGTGGCGAATATATAGACAACGATTTTGAAAAATATAAATTTGAATGGAAAGGAAAGTCCGAATGTTATCGGATAGCCGGCAAACGGTCAACGGGGACACTCCGTCCTTGTCCGGAAGAAAGCGTTGATTTTGAAAACACCAACAATCTTTATATTGAAGGCGATAATTTAGAAGTTTTGAAACTTTTGCAAACAGCCTATTATCGCAAAGTTAAGATGATTTACATTGATCCGCCGTATAACACAGGCAATGACTTTGTGTATGAGGACGATTTCAAAGACCCGATGGCAAAATATAAAGAAATTACAAGTCAAACAACAAAATCAAATCCCGAAACAATGGGCAGATATCATACCAACTGGCTCAATATGATGTATCCTCGCTTGCGTTTGGCGGCGAACCTTTTGCGTGATGATGGCGTGATTTTTATCAGCATTGATGATAATGAAATAGATAACCTTAAGAAAATATGTAATGAAGTGTTTGGGGAAGAAAATTTTATTGCTCAGGTTGTTTGGGAGCGTTCATTTTCTCCTGTCAATCTTATGAAGCATTTTTCCCCTTCACATGATTATATTTTAGTTTATTCAAAAAATATTGAAGCAGCTATATGTAATGGCATTCCAAGAAGTGATGAGGCAAATGATCGTTATGAAAATCCAGATAATGATCCACGCGGTGTTTGGTCATCTAGTGATATTTCTGTTGGACCGGCAGTAGAAGCAAATATTTATCCTATTACCACGCCCTCTGGGCGTGTGGTAGAGCCTCCAGCTGGGCGCAGCTGGAGGCTCTCCAAAAATGCATTTTTGGAGAGACTCCAAGATAACAGAATTTGGTTCGGTCCAGATGGAAATGGCGTACCTCGGATAAAACGATTTTTATCTGAATTAAGAAAAACTGGTATTACTCCTATGACAATCTGGAATTTCAAAGATGTCGGTCATTCTCAAGGGGCTACTCAAGCATTACAAAAGTTATTTGATGGAAAAAAGTATTTTGACTACCCAAAACCAGTTGATTTAATAAAACGTTGTTTGACTTTATATTCCAATCAGAATGATATTATCCTCGACTTTTTCTCTGGGTCAGCAACTACAGCCCATGCAGTTATGCAATTAAACGCCGAAGATGGTGGAAAACGTCAATTCATTATGGTACAACTGCCCGAAGTGACAGATGAAAAGTCCGAAGCATTCAAAGCCGGCTACAAAAACATTTGTGAAATCGGTAAAGAACGCATCCGCCGTGCCGGTGCTAAAATTAAAGAACAAAATGCTGATGTTGATACAGGCTTTAAGGTATTCAAACTGGACACGTCCAACCTCGTCAAATGGGACGACACACCGACAGATGATACAAATGTCTTAAAAGAACGCTTTGATACTGTGGTTAAAACACTCAAATTTGACCGTTCTGAGTTGGATGTTGTCTATGAAGTGATGTTAAAGTTGGGCATTCCTTTGACGTACAAAGTTTCCGAGACAACTATTAACAATCGCAAAGTCTACTCCATTGGCGAAGATGGTTTGATTTTGGTGTGCTTAGATGGCTCAAACGGCGGCATTACACCAGAAGATATTACCGAAATGTGCGATCTGGCTCCGGCCAAAATCGTAGCAGCAGAAGAAGCCTTCAAAGACGATGTCGCTCTATCCAACGCTTATTATATCAGTAAAGACAAAAGTATTGAAATTGAGTTGTTGTAGAGGTAGATGATGGATTTTAAAGTTGTTCTGCCTTTAGCTTTATTGGTTGGTTTTATTGAATGGATAAAGGGTTTGTTTGGCTTTTATACATGGGAACCTAAAAATCGTATGACCAATACGGCTACCAAAAGTATTAAAACATATCCAAAGGACTTAAAACTAAAAGATGGTGACATTTGTTTGGAAAATGGTGATTTGGCTTTGGTGTCAGGCGAGGAAGCATTTAAGCAACATTTGCAAAGTTTCATATCAATAACTATCGGGGAACTTTGTTATGCCCCGGATTACGGTTGTGAGTTTGTAGATAGTATTTTTTATGCAAGAAATAAAGAATTCAAACGACAATGTGAACATTTGGCAAGAGTTATTGTAGAAAATAACACTTTCCGAGAATACATTGAAGAAGTTTACGCTATTAGCCGGAAAAAAGAGCATTGGTTATATGGTAAACCCATATTGTGTGTCGAATTTAAAGTTAAAGGATTACCGAATACACTTGCTGTTAAACTTTTAAATGTTAATGATTTACTTAAAAAACGGCAAAAAAGGAAAAAGCATGAAGCTAAAGTTTAAGAATCAAGAATTTCAAACGGATGCCGTGAATGCGGTAGCGGACTTGTTTAAAGGGCAAGAAAAAGCCAGTATGACTTTTTCTATTGCCGATAATTCTGCTCAAATGAACTTGCTTCAGAACGAGTTCGGGTTTGGGAATAAACTGCTGATTGATGAAGATGCTCTTAAATCCAATCTTCATGCTGTTCAAAAAACTCATTCTTTATCGCTATCTGAATTTGAAACGGGAAAAGCATTACCTATCTCCATTGAAATGGAAACCGGTACCGGTAAGACATTTGTTTACACAAAGACAATTTTGGAATTAAATGCCCGCTATGGCTTTACCAAGTTTATCATCGTTGTGCCGTCTGTTGCCATTCGTGAGGGTGTGTATAAATCTTTCCAAATGACGGAGGACTACTTCAAAAATGAATATGACAGTGTGCCTTACAGATATTTTATCTATAATTCGGCAAAATTAAGCGATGTTCGGTCGTTTGCAACTTCCAGCAATATTGAAATTATGATTATCAACATTGATGCTTTCAAAAAGGCCGAAAACATCATTAACCAAGAGCAAGACAAACTAAATGGCGAAACGGCTATGCGTTATATTCAAGACACGCATCCGGTAGTGATTATTGATGAACCGCAAAGTGTTGATAATACACCTAAGGCCAAGGAAGCAATCGCGATGCTTAATCCGCTGTGCGTTTTGCGTTATTCCGCTACTCACCGCGAAAAGCAGAATCTTGTATATCGTTTAACACCGGTTGATGCCTATCAAATGGGCTTGGTTAAGCAGATTTGTGTTATTTCAAACTCGGTTATCAATGATTCAAACAAACCCTATATTGCGTTAAAATCCGTTTCAAACAGCGGTGGATTTAGTGCCAAAATTGAAATTGATGTGGAAGGTAAAGACGGAAAAGTATCAAGAAAAACAATAGCCGTTAAGCCGGGAGATGATCTATATTTAAAATCAGGACATCGTCAATTATACGAAGGCTATGTCGTAGCCGGTATTGATTGCACAAGCGGTTATGAGTGTATTGAATTTTCTAATGCTGAATGCTTGAATTTAGGTAAAACCATTGGTAGTGTTGATGAAAATATCATTAAACGGGCTCAGATTTATCACACCATCAAAACACATCTTGATAAAGAACTGCGTTATTTTGACAAAGGAATTAAGGTATTGTCCTTGTTCTTTATTGATGAAGTTAAAAAATATCGTTTAGAGGATGGCGGACAAGGTATTTATGCCAAAATGTTTGAAGAATGCTATAACGAATTGATAAATAATCCTCGTTATGCTGTTTTAAAAGAAAAGTTTAATACGGATGTTACCAAGGCTCATGACGGATATTTCTCTCAGGATAAAAAAGGTAAATATAAGGATACTAAAGGCGATACGCAGGCCGATGATGATACCTATAACACCATTATGAAAGATAAAGAAAAATTGCTGTCTTTTGAATGTCCGTTAAGGTTTATCTTCTCGCACTCTGCCTTAAAAGAAGGTTGGGATAACCCAAACGTTTTCCAAGTTTGCACTTTAATTGAGCAAAAATCGGTCTTTACCTGTCGTCAAAAGGTCGGTCGAGGACTTCGTTTGTGTGTTAATCAGGATGGCGAACGCATTGAGGATAAAGACGTCAATGTTTTGCATGTCATTGCTAATGAAAGCTTTGCCGAGTTTGCAGATAAACTGCAAAAAGAAATTGAAGAAGAAACCGGCGTTAAGTTTGGTGTTTTGGAAATCGGTATGCTGACAGGCTTGACTTACGAAGAGGAAGTTAAGGTTGAAAAACAAATCTCTCAGGAAACGGCCGAAACAGTTGTTCAAGAACTGCAAAAGACCGGCGTTATTGATGATTGTGGGGCGGTTAATAAAGAAGTGTCCGTTGAAACAATTGAGCTTTCAAGTGTGCCGGAACCTGTAAAAAAAGAAATTATTGAAACGATAAGACAGGAAAAACCCGTAACAGTTGCTGCTCTTTCGCAAACAACCTATACCGAAACAAAGGTTGAAAAAGTTTCTGTCAGCTATGAAGAAGCTGTTCAAATCATGGAAGATTTAAAAGGCACTCAGGTCATTGACAGTAAGGGAAAAATCAAAGATACCATGAAGGCAGAACTCGCCGCCGGTACATTAAATTTAAGTGACAGATGGTCAAAGGCAAAACAACGTGCTGTTTTACAGGCCTTAAATAAAGCCGATAATAAACCGGTTATTCGTGATGCAAGCAAAGAAGTGACTGTTAAATTAAAGAAAAAAGCAATCCTTAGTCCCGAATTTATGGAATTGTGGAATAAAATCAAGCAAAAAACCACTTATCGTGTCCAGTTTGATTTGGATACTTTGGTTGCAAACAGCATTAAAGAAATTAAGGAAATGCCTGAAATCGGAACGGCTCGCTTACTCAGTCAAACAGCCAGTGTTAATATTGAAAAATCGGGTGTTTCGCACCAAGCAGGAAGAACATATATTCAAGATTTAACCCGTAACTATGAAACATTACCGGATATTTTACGCCTGATTTCCACAAAGACTCTTTTGAAACGGTCAACGGTTAATCGTATTTTACAAGAAAGTGGTCGTATGGCAGATTTTTTGAAGAATCCGCAAGAGTTTTATGAAAAAACATTGGAAATTATTGAACGCAATCGTCATAAATTGGCTATTGACGGTATTAAGTATATTAAACTCGCCGATGAAGAATACTATGTTCAAGAAATTTTTGACAGCACTGAGTTGATTGCCAACCTTGATAAAAATGCTGTACCCGTTGAAAACAGTGTTTATGACCATGTCATTTATGATAGCGGTATTGAAAGCAAATTTGCTCTTGCCTTGGATAAAGATCCGGATGTTAAAATGTTCTTTAAAATCCCAAGCCGATTTAAAATTGAAACACCTATTGGGACCTATAATCCGGACTGGGCCGTTTATTTAGAGAAAAATGGCGAGCAAAAACTTTACTTTGTGTTGGAAACCAAAGGAACGGATAATTTATTCTTGCTCAGGGAAGAAGAAAAATTGAAAATCATGTGCGGAGCCGAACACTTTAAGGCTTTGGATGGTGTTGGTTTTTCAAAAAATCCTGTCAGAGAATGGCAAGAATTCAAACAAACGGTGTAAACAATGAGTGGGGCTTCACGTTTTCAATCTTCGTTTGAAGCGGTTTGGATGGCAAGATGTTTAGCCGGTTTTGTTGATGATGAAAATTTAGTCCCTGCGTTTGCCTCTGCTAACATTAAGATTTTACCTTATCAGATAGCGGCGGCCCGTTTTGCTTTGCAATCTGCAAACTTAAAAGGATGTATTTTATGTGATGAAGGCAGTCTTGGTAAAACTTATGAGGCTTTGTTGGTTGTATCGCAACGTTGGTATGAAGGTAAAGAACGGATTTTAATCGTTTTGCCCCAAAACCTTAAAAGTCAATGGCAAGAAAAATTAACCAAAGAGTTTACTTTGCCGCTAACCGATTGGAGCGAATATACGCAAGAGACCAAAGGCCTGTGCCTGATGACGTATGATGAAGTCATTAAAAATGAAGAAAAAGTCGGCCAAATCGTTTGGGATTTAGCGGTTTTTGATGAGGCAGACTTTCTGTTCAAACCGGATAATAAGTCAGTTGCCACGATTAAAAAAGCGGTTGGAAATGCATTTAAATTACTTTTAACTCCGACCCCCATTACATTAAGCATTATGGATATTTACGGACTTATCCATTTTATTGATGAAACTTTATTGCCCGATGCAGACAGTTTTTATAAGAGGTATTTTAGAAAACCCGAAAACTATCCCGAACTTTCATCGTGGGTATCCAAATTTGCGTTTAGAACTTTAAAAAGACAGGTTGAACCTTATGTTAATTTTACCAAACGTTTGCCGGTTGTTCTCAATTATAGTCCGATAAATGATGAAAAAAAACTCTATAATTTAACCGAAAAATACTTGGCTCTTGATAATAAAACTGCCTATCCGCAAATGGATAATTATCAGTTAGCATTACAGTTTTATAGAACTCTTTCTTCCTCTCCTCAGGCTTTTGCGAATATGCTGTCGGCTCCGATTGAACGAGCTTCATCAGATGAACGCATTATTTTGCAGACAATGCAAAAAATGGCTTTAAATGTTTCCGTTTCGGCTAAAATGGAAGAATTATTAAAGGCACTAAAAACAACATTTACGCATTTAAAATCACGCAAAGAAGTGCAAAAAGCCATCATTTTTGTTGATAATCTGACCACTTTATCCGTTTTATCAGAGTTATTAAAGGAACATTATTCGGTTATAAAACACACAGATGATAATGCTTTGAGGATTTTTAGAGAAGATAAAAACATTCAAATTCTCATCACAAACGATGCAACTGCCAAAGGCTTAGACATAGAATATTGCCCCATTGTCGTGAACTATGATTTACTTTATAATGCCGTTGAGATGGAACAACGAATTTGTCGTTGCCACCGCCAAGGGCAACAATCCGATGTATTAGTTATCAATTTCCTCAGTCAGGAAAATATGTCCGATGTGCGTATTTTGGAATTGATTAACAAGCGAACTTTACAATTTCAGGGTATTTTCGGGATGTCGGATGATATGGTGGGCAACTTTGATGAAACATTGGAAGCAGTTTTGCAAAAACGCCGAACACTAAAAGATATACAAACCTCTTTTTCGGATAATTTAAAGTCAAACGAAACAGTCAATACACAAACAGTTTCTGAGGCTGAACAGATTTTATTTACCACATTTACAAAAGATGTAGCCGAAAAAGTACAAGTTTCACCGCAGTATATTCAAGAACAGGCCGAATTCATCAATCGGGACTTGTGGGAAGTTGTAAAGTTTTATTTTGAAAAGCATCATCCTCAATATATTATTGATGACATCAATCAAACATTAACTTTACCGGATGATTGTGAACAACCGCATATGTTCTATTATTGGACTGGGACAAGAAACACACCTTATACGGGAAAACGTCAGTATGGTATGGCCAAAGATTTTAAACCGGCAAGCGGAAGAATTACCTTAACATCTATTTTAGCCAAGGGAATTTTTAGTGAAATTGAATGTGCTACAGAGGGCGAAATAAACCTTGAAACAAATATTGAACCTTGCCATATTAGTATGTATAATGTTGAATTACGCCGAAAGGGAAAGTTTCTTAAAAATTATGATGTTTTAACCGGCAAAACAGAAGATGACAAGATTTTAACCCAAGAAGAATGTGTCAAAATTTTATCACAGCCAATTAAATCTGTTGAAAATAAGGATAGAGAA
>CALXXX010000009.1 GCA_944392795.1 uncultured Alphaproteobacteria bacterium
TGATAATACTCATCTATCATCGGTACATTCGAGGCACGTAACATCACATCATGGATCGTCTCGTTCGCTCGGTGTTTGTTCATCGCATATGTAAATCCAAACAATGCCCCTATGCTCAATACGCCTATAATAACCAGCACTCCCAGCATCTCTATCATGCTCCGACCAGTCTGGTTGGAGGAGAGAAATTTATTTAATTTTGAACTTTGGGGGGGGGGGGGGAACTTTGCTTGAAACGAACATCTATATCTCCTTATTTTATTGGTAAAATAATCATACCTTATTCATAGTTGATTTGTCTAGATGTTTTTTTATTGAAAAGTTGTTTTATTAGAATAAAAACAATACATTTATATAAAAAAATCCCCTGCAAGAGCAGGGGATTTCTATAAAAATAAGATTATTTTGTTTCTTCTGTCGTTGCTCTTTCATCTTCTGAAATACGAGCTTTTTTACCAAATAACTGACGTAAATAATAGATTTTAGAACGACGAACTTTACCAGAACGAACTAATTCGATTTTTGCAATATTCGGAGAATAAAGCGGAAATACACGCTCTACACCTTCACCAAAAGAAATTTTACGAACAACGAAGGATGAATTTAAACCATCGTTATTACGGGCAATGCAAACGCCTTCGAAAACTTGAATACGTTCACGATCCCCTTCTTTGATTTTGCAATGTACTTTAACAGTATCACCGGTTTTGAACGCAGGAATATCTTTTTTCAGTTTTTCCATTTGTTCTTTTTCAAGAGTTTGAATAATATCCATTTTTTATCCTTTCTTCGGTTGAGAGGCCAAGTATTTTTGCCAAATATCAGGCCGTCTTTCTTTTGTTAATGTTTCCGACTGGTTTAAACGCCAGTTTTCAATATTTTTATGGTGGCCGGAAACAAGCACTTCTGGAACGGATTTCCCTTCCCATACTTGCGGGCGAGTATATTGAGGATACTCTAAAAGTCCGTTTGAAAAGCTTTCTTCCACCAAAGAGTTTTGATTACCTAAAACGTTTGGAACATAGCGTAAAACTGCATCTAACAATGTTAAAGCTGCTGGTTCTCCTCCGGATAAGACATAGTCGCCAATACTGATTTCCTCGAAAGGCCAACTTTCTAAAATCCGTTCGTCAACACCTTCAAACCGACCACACAGAATCGTAAGAGACGGTTCTTGAGCTAACTCTATGACACGTTTTTGAGATAACGGTTTACCTTTTGGTGTCATATAGAGGAGTGGACCTGTTTTGTAAGAGGCTTTCAAAGCACGATCTAAAACATCCGGCTTCATTACCATTCCGGCTCCACCCCCAAAGGGCAAGTCATCGACAGTTCCATAAGAATCTGTTGCAAAGTCACGGATATTAACACTATTCAAAGACCACAGACCTTCTTGCAGTGCTTTTCCGGCCAGAGAATACCCTAAAAAACCAGGGAACATTTCAGGATACAATGTTAAAACTGTGACCTGCATTATTGTTCTCCTACTGTTTCTTCAGGTAAACAAGCCGTAATAATACTTTTTTCTAAATCAACGGATAAAATATTTTGAGTTGAAAAAGCAAGCATGATAGTCGGACCTTGTGTCGGCTGAATATCTAAAATGTCACTTGCTCCATAATTTTCAACATCTGAGACAACTCCGATTTTGTTTCCATTTGCGTCTTGCACGATCATGCCTTTTAAATCGCAGATGTAATATTCATCATCTTTAAGGTCTTGTAGCGCATGACGATCAATAAACAAAGTCAAACCACGTAGGTTTTCTGCAGTGGTTCTGTCTTTAATGTCGTTTATTTGAGCAAGGACTTGTTTTTGCATCAGATTTTTAACTTTAACAGTTAGTTTGTTCCCATTTTTATCATAAAACGGAGCATAGCTTTCGAACCGTTCAGGAGAACAGAAGGGGTTGATTTTTACCAATCCTCTGATACCATGCGGTGCGACTACTTGACCCATTTCGATAAAACGTTTTGTCATCTGTATCCTTATTCAGCTTTTGTTTCCTCAGCAGGAGCTTCGGCTGGTGTTTCTTCTGCAGGAGCAGCTGCAGCTTCTTCAGCAGCTTTAGCAGCTTCCTCAGCTTCACGTTTGGCTTGTTCTTCAGCTTCTTTTTTAGCCGCTTCACGTTCAGCTTGTTCTTTCAAACGTTCTTGAGCTTTAGCTTTCGGAGCGGATTTTACAGGCTGTTCAGCATTTGTTTTGATTTTAGGAGCTTCGACAAGACCGATGGTTGCAAATAAACGGAGCATACGATCTGTTGGCTCAGCTCCTTTTTTAAGCCATTCTTTTGCCTTTTCGACATTTACTTTGAAGTGCTCTGGATGATCTTTAGGAACCAAAGGATTATAGTATCCTAATTCCTCAATAAAACGGCCATCACGAGGTGCGCGTTGATCGGCAACGACGATCTTGTGGAACGGACGTTTTTTGGACCCACCGCGGGCTAATCTAATACGTACTGACATTTATTTTCCTTTCTTTTATTTTTTAGTACTAAAAGGGAGAAAAGCCTCCCCCATTCTGAAATGGGTTTCCTCCGCTGTTTTTTAGCAGAGATGACATTTTTTTCATCATTGCTAAAGAACCTAACGGTCCCATTTTCTTGAATTGCTTCATGGCTGTAGCCATTTGTTCATATTGTTTCAAAAGTTTATTCACATCATTAGCGGATACACCGGCTCCGGTAGCAATCCGTTGTTTCCGTGAAGCTTTTAAAATTTCCGGATGTTTGCGCTCATAAGGCGTCATGGATAAAATAATAGCGGCTTGATGTTTGAAGACTTTATCATCAATAGCTGCTTGTTCAATTTTATCGCGGAACTTACTCATACCAGGAATCATCATCATAAGACCCTTAACATCGCCCAAGCTTTGAATTTGTTGGAGTTGAGCCAGCATATCATTCATATCAAAATGACCGTTCATCATGCGTTCGGCTTGTTTGCGAGCCTCATCTTCATTGATTTTTTCCATGGCTGTTTCAACAAGGCCCACAACGTCTCCCATACCTAGGATACGACCTGCCAATCGCTTAGCATCAAAGACTTCTAAAGCGTCTGTTTTTTCACCGACACCTAAAAATTTGATAGGCTGTCCCGTCATTTGGCGCATGGAAAGAGCAGCACCACCACGTGCATCACCATCAATACGGGTCATAATAATACCGGTAATACCAACAGCCTTATGAAAAGCGTCAGCAACGTTAACAGCGTCTTGCCCAGTCAGAGCATCAACGACCAGGAGTTTTTCTGTCGGATGAGCCAGTTTTTCAATTTCTTGAACTTCTTTCATCATCGTATCATCAATATGAAGACGTCCAGCAGTGTCCAGAATCAGAATATCGTAATTTTCAGCTTTAGCCTTTTGTAAAGCTCTTTTTGTAATTTCTACAGGTTTTTGATTAGGAATAATGGGTAAAGTGTCTATTTGTGTTTGTTGTCCTAGTCCAGCTAGTTGTTCTTGAGCGGCAGGACGATAAATATCTAAAGAAGCCATTAAAACACGTTTACCATCTTTTTTAAGACGAAGAGCTAATTTAGCAGAGGAGGTGGTTTTACCAGAGCCTTGAAGTCCCAACATAAGAATAACGGTCGGAGCAATTGAAGCAAAAGTTAAAGCTGTATTTTCACTTCCTAAAGTTTCAATTAAAGCATCATTAACAATTTTTACAACTTGTTGAACAGGTTGAACAGTTTTAATAATGTTTTGTCCAATAGCTTGTTCTTTGACTGATGAGATAAAAGATTTAACAACAGGTAAGGCAACATCGGCTTCCAATAAAGCGATTTTGATTTCTCGCATGGCCGTATCGACCATTTCTTCGGTGAGGACACCTCGTCCGCGAAGTTTATCAAAAATACCGGCTAATCTATCAGCCAACGAATTAAACATGTGCTCTCCTTCAAAAGCATATAATAAAAACAACATCAGTGCGCGTACTCACGGGCTGATGGATCTCCTTAGAGACTGCTGTTTCACAGTTTTTAGGAATAAATTTTCTGCATTATGTCAAATCTCTATGCAAGAGTCAAGAACATTTTAAATATTTGTTAAATCATAAAAATCAAATAATTTTTTATTAGCCAATATATTTATCTCCATTGCAAGAGATGGTCGTTTGACCATTTTGCTCTCCATAAACTAGTTCTCCCATACAACAGTAATTAGGACCACCTCCATCTTGCACTCCTTCTTCGTAAATTATTCCACCCTTAGGACAGCAATAATAAGAACCTGGAATATACCAATAAATAGTTCCGCCTTTAGGACAACAAGCTCGGCGAGAGATAATCGTAGGATGTTCAATATTGGGTAATTGTTCATAAACAAATTCATCATGTGAGCAACAACGTTGATCGTAAATACTGACTTCACCTGTATCAATGTCTCGTCCCATTGAAAAAGCTACAGGACCATTACAACATTGTCCAGAAGCACAGCACTGACCTGTTGTAGTACCACAAGTATTCCCTTCAGCACAACACCAACTATCTTCTCCTAAACTACAAGAAACAGGCGTTTCTTCCGGACAAGAAACCTTACACACAGTACATCCATTTTCATCAAGTTCTGTTCCATTTGGACAAGTAGAAGTATCTATAACAGGACAACAGAACCCTTCTCCATTACAGACCTCCGTCCCCTCTTGACATTTCGATTGACACTGATTCGATACAC
>CALXXX010000010.1 GCA_944392795.1 uncultured Alphaproteobacteria bacterium
ATCAGGAAGATCCTGAATATATTACACTTAAGGAAGCTTTTCTTTTACGATTTAAAGAACATGGTTTTTCTCCAACAACAGCTGAAGAAGTAAACATGTACTCAAAAGAGCTAGATGAAGTAATAAAGAAGCTCAATGAGTTAAAAATGAAGAATAGAAACCTCATGAGCAAATACAAGGGAGATGCTAAATTTGCACGAACTCATAAACGAATCGTAGAAGTAAACAAAGAGCGTGCAAAAGAGAATAAAGCCCCTGTCATATCCAAATATGACTTTGATATCGTTGATTCACTCATGTTTGTAAAAGAATCGGTTGATCAAAGCGTGTATGATAGAAATGATATTTTGAAAAAAGATGCTTATTTTGATCAGACTGTAATGTCTTTGTTATCAAAATCACTAAAAGATCATAATATCGGCACGACGAAAGAAGATAGGGACTTCATTCAAAAGAAGATTTCAAATGAGTATCTAGCTCAATATAGATACACATATTATTGATAGGTAAAAAGCGAATGGAAGATATTAAACAGAAAACAATAGAACTTATTGATGCGTTGAAAGCCACATGCCGTGATTTCGGAATGGGGAATGATGGAAATGAGTATAAAGTCATTACACAGGTTTTTCTTTACAAGTTTCTTAATGATAAATTTGGATACGAAGCCAAGAAACTAAGTCTGAAGCTTAAAGAATCAGAATCCTGGGAAATAACATATTCAGCAATGTCTGATGAGGAAGTTGATGAACTTTTTGATTCATTGTCTCCTGATGTATTAAGACTTCGCCCAGAACATTTGGTTTCATTTTTATGGAATCAGCAGAAAAAGGGAGATTTCGACATCATTTTTGATAATACAATGCTTGATATTGCGGACAAGAATGCTGCTATATTTTCAACGCAAACATCAAACAACACAAAAATACCACTTTTTGAACCCTTAACACCATATGTCACTGATGCTGCCCAGCGAGCACCTTTTGCGAGAGCTTTAATAGACAAACTCGTTAAGTTTTCTTTTGAGGAAGCATTCAGCAAAAGCTACGATTTCTTTGCAACTGTATTTGAGTATTTGATAAAGGACTATAATACCGCAGGAGGTGGAAAATATGCTGAGTATTATACACCTCATTCCATAGCAGCAATAATGGCTCGGCTTTTAGTTGGTGATAATACGGATTTGCATAACATCGAATGCTATGATCCATCTGCAGGGACGGGAACTTTGCTTATGGCTCTTGCTCATCAGATAGGTGAAGATCGATGCACGATTTTTGCACAAGACATATCCCAGCGAAGCAATAAGATGCTAAAACTCAATCTTATTCTGAATGGTCTAGTTTCTTCCCTTGATCATGCTATTCAAGGTGATACCCTCATGTCTCCATACCACAAAAGTGATGATGGAAAAGCCCCAAGACAGTTTGATTACGTGGTTTCAAATCCTCCATTCAAGATGGATTTTGCGGATAATCAGCCTACGCTAAAAACATTCAAGTCTCGATTTTGGGCTGGTGTGCCAAATATTACTCCAAAGAAGAAAGACAAAATGGCAATCTATACGCTGTTTATTCAACATGTCATAAATTCTCTTCGGGATAAAAGCGGAAAAGGTGCGGTTGTTGTCCCTACTGGATTTCTTACTGCTCAAGGATCAATTGATTTTGAAATAAGAAAAAAATTAGTAGATGAAAGAATGTTGAAGGGTGTTGTCTCAATGCCTCCAAATATCTTTGCAAATACTGGTACAAATGTTAGCGTTTTGTTTATTGATAAATCAAATGTGGCTGGCAATGTTATCCTCATTGACGCTTCAAAACTTGGAGAAAAAATAAAACAAGACAACAACCAAAAAACTATCTTGCGGGACAATGAGATTGAAACAATCATTAATACCTTCTGTAATCAAGAAGTAAAAGAGGATTTCAGTGTAGTTGTCTCTTACGAGCAAATTGTCGAAAAGAAATACTCTTTCTCTGCAGGGCAATACTTCGAAGTAAAAATTGAATACGAAGACATATCTCATGAAGATTTTGTCTCATCCATGAGAAATTATCAAATAGAGCTAAGCAATTTGTTTGAAAAAAGCCATGAATTAGAAAAATCCATACTCTCTAGTCTAAAGGAACTTGAAAATGCAAATCGTTAGTCTCGGATTATTAGCTACCATAGAGCTAAGTAATATTGATAAGAAATCGAAAAATAACGAATCCTCTGTTCGTCTTTGCAATTTTGTTGATGTTTATTATAATTGGGCAATAACATCATCAATGACAAAAGCTTTCATGAGTGCGACAGCAACTACAAAACAAGTCGAGAAGTTTGCACTAAAGAAAGGTATGGTTGCAATCACAAAAGATAGCGAAACACGAGATGATATAGGAATCTCGACATACATTGCAGATGATATGGAAGATGTTGTACTAGGGTATCATTGTGCTCTAATTACCCCCAAAAACAACAATCTTAAAGGAAAGTATCTAAATGCACTATTCCATACAAAGTATGCACAAAAGTATTTTGAAAACAATGCCACTGGCAGCGGACAACGTTATACTTTAACCTCTGACGTCATCGCAAATTTTCCTGTTCCGTTGATTAACGTAAACGACCAGGAAAGAATAGGAAAGATTTTCTCCCAAATTGATGAGAAAATAGATATCAATAGGCAAATAAACGATAATTTAGCAGCTTAGTCTCCTATTGAAATCTGGCCAGACATCAGCAGTGGGAGTAAGTAATCTCTCAGAGAAATTAATTTGCTTGTTTCTTCAGTAATTACATGCTGTCGCTGCATCAAAGGGGCACAAAAGTCATTAAATTGACTAAGCGTTTCAGCATCGGGGATTATTGCTGGAACATTTCGCATTGTTGTTTCTGATACTTCTTTGAAGGTCGTTCCTGATCCCAGTCCTTCGATAACAGGTATATTGTGCTTAATAAATGAATATACATATGCTGTACCAATTTCTGGAAATGGAACAACAGATTTGAAGCCCTGATTTGTCGTTACTTCGCCTGATGCAATTGCAATATATCCAATTGGGGCTCTCGAAGAGAAAAGGACAGTGCCTTTAGGCATTAATGTAGCACTGCTATTCTTAAGCCCAAGCTCAGAGATGTCGTTTTCGCCATGTGCAATGAATTTTGCCTTTGTTGATGCAAGATCTTTTGGCGTAATCCATCCAATTCCATTCTCAGTATAGTATTCTGGCCTTGCTTTTGAAGGTGTACCTCCACCAACAACGTCTCCAAGATCTGAAATAGTTCCTTTCGCCCATTTGGAGTTGGCATTGGTGACGAAAAGGTATTGGTAATAAAGGTCGATTTGTTCCTCTAAATTATCGTATTGGCGCACTCGGCAGTCCTCATTCGAAGTGGACTTCGTGATTGGCGATGATGTTGCCATCGAGACCAAGACAACGAAACTTGTGAATGAGAACAAAGATCTCAGGGGACTCAGAGCATTGAAGAAAGAAGGGATATTCAAGAAGTACATCGTCGTCTCCAGGGACAACATTTCAAGGACAACTGATGATGGAATCATGCTTCTTCCCTGGAACCTCTTTCTGGACTGGCTGTGGGAAGGAAAGATTATCTGATTATTGAACTGCGGTACTCATACTGAGTCCCCTGACTATGCAAAACAGCTTCGTGATGCAAAACACGGAAGCTGTGTTGCAATAGTCGGAAACTGCCACCATTTCATCTTTTCAACCATCTTCAATACCTATTTAACTATGGATGTAAGGTGATAAACTGAGATGAAGAAGGCCAAGAGCTGGCTTAAAATGTGTCTGCGTTTTTGCAAACACATCTAGTGCTACTCTCTTCTTATGATGCGATGTGCGAAGTTGAAATAAGGATTGATTTTCATCGGAAATACAAGTATATTTTATATAGCTGGGAAACCAGTTAGGGGCTGGTCGAAAGACCCGGGTCCCCCTCAAGGGCGGGTGAGACACCCGCTATTTTTTTGCCTTTGGGAGTATGCAATGAAGGAGCTCAGCATATTTGTAGATGAATCAGGAGACTTCGGAGATTATGCTGAACATTCTTCATACTACATTGTTTCTTTGGTATTGCATAATCAGGCTATTGATATCAGTCAGGATATTCTGAAGCTAGAAGAAAAACTTGCAAATCTTGGATATCCAGAACATTGCATACATTCTGGCCCAATCATCAGAAACGAACAGGAATACCGAAAGGATACACTTCTTAACAGACAAAAATTGTTAAAGACTCTGATGACATTCTTTCGCAGGATTGAGGTTTCATGCAAGACAATCTATATAGAGAAGAAGCATATCAGCGATCCTCTTGAAGCAACCTCAAGACTTGCAAAGCTACTCTCCAAGCTTATCAGAGAGAACTATGTGTTCTTTTTAAGTTTTGATATTATAAAGGTATATTATGATAATGGACAAATCGAGGTGAGCAAACTCCTATCATCGGTTTTCAATGCACTTCTCGAAAACGTCGAATTCAAAAGAGTTTATCCTTCCGATTACAGATTGTTCCAAGTTGCGGATCTTGTCTGCT
>CALXXX010000011.1 GCA_944392795.1 uncultured Alphaproteobacteria bacterium
TTTAAAAAAAAAAAAAAAGCCCCGAGGAAAAAAAAACAGATATTTTAAAAAAAGAAAGGGGGGGGGGGGGGGAGAAAAAAGTTCCTTTTTTAAAATGCATGGACTTTTAAAAATAAGGGAGATAAATCCATGTGCATGATATTTTCATACCATAGGATACTTAAATAACATATCTTTTTATTTCTGTCAATGTTTTTTGTAAAAAGTTTTATTTTTTCTTTTTAGCCTTTTGAATAGTTATTGCCTCAGATCCAGAGACAACATCAATCAATTCTTCTGTAATAGCTTCTTGTCTTTTCTGTTGATATTCTTGATTCATCTGCTCAAGAGTCTCATCAATATTTTTTTCAGCATTCTGCATGTTGATCATTCGAGCATGATGTTCAGCAGCAAGTGAAAAAGTTAAGGCACTGGATAGTAAAATCATAAGATACTCTCGCATAAGAGTCGACAGCATTTCTTGAGCAGGAATTGTAACCATAGGAATATTATTGGTTGGCCAAGGTTTTTGGCTGAGATGAGTATAAGCTTTTTCTGGAAATGGTATGAGTTTTATTTGTTCAATTCGCATCGGTTTTCCAGTTTCTCTTTTATGATAGAACACCAATACACGATTAACTTTATGGAGCCGCATAGCTTCTTCAATACGAATAATCACAGTTCCGGCAATGCTGTTAACGACTTTAACAGAGTTTGAAATAGCGTACTTTGCAAAAAGAGAAGCTCCTTTTTGTTCAGCCATTACAGCTGCGCGTTTTCCAATTGTGAGGAATAAGGTATCTTTTAACATTTCTCCATCATTTTCGATAACTTCTGTCGCTTTGTTAACAATTTCTTTGTTGAATTTTCCTACTAATCCATTGTCTGAGCCAATAACAATGGCTAAAGTTTTAATGTGTTTTGGCTTTGGTCTGGGCGGAGGCGGTGAAAAAGAGTCGGTTTTAACCAAGGCATGAAAAGCATCTAAAATATTATTTAAATATTGTTCTAATGCAGTACCGGCTTGTTCATACTGAAGGATGCTGACAGAGGAGAGCGATTTCATTGTGCTGACAATGTCGCGAAGGTCTTGGGTTGTTTTGATGCGTCTCTGTAAGCTTTCCATAGACATGACTTAAAGAATCCTTTCACGTTTCAAAGCTTTTTTGAAAGTGTCTAACATTTTCCCTTGAATGTCAGAAGAAATCTTTTTTCTAGCCAAGATAGATTCAATTTCCTTTTGAAAGTCTGTTTGCATGACCATTTGAATAATACTTTGAGCTTTTTGGCTTTTTTCTTCATCCAAACCGTCTAATAATCCAGCGTTTGTTGCAATAAAAATAGCAATTTGATCTGTGACCTTCATTGGTTGAAATTGACGCTGCTCCAACACCAAACGAATAGCGCGACCTCTATCGATTCGTTTTTGGGTTTCCTCATCTAATTGAGTTCCAAAACGAGTAAAAGATTCAAGTTCTTCGAATTGTGAATAAAATAATTTCAAAGGTCCCACTAAAGCTTTATAAGAAGGTAATTGAGCATCTCCTCCGACGCGAGAGACAGAACGTCCTGTGTCAATAGCAGGCATTATTCCTTTTTGGAACAAAGGAGCGGATAAATAAATTTGACCATCTGTGATAGAAATGATATTCGTCGGAATGTAAGCTGAAATATTACCTGCCTCTGTTGAGACAATCGGTAATGCAGTTAATGATCCTCCTCCAAGTTTTTCAGACAAGTGTGTTGAACGTTCAAGTAAACGAGAGTGAATATAAAAAATATCTCCTGGGAAAGCTTCTCGTCCTGGAGGACGACGTAAGAGAAGGGACATCTCTCGATAAGCTCTGGCATGATTGGTTAAGTCATCATAAATAATAAGAACATCTTTACCTTGTTCCATAAAGTATTCACCAATGGCTGTTGCGGCATAAGGCGCAATGTATTGCATGCCAGCTTCATCTTCTCCAGAGGCAACAACAATGATGGTATGCTGCATAACGCCATGTTTTTTTAGTTGAGCAATAACACGAGCTACAGAAGAAGCTTGTTGTCCAATGGCGCAATAAATCGAGATAACGCCGGTATCTTTTTGATTAATAATTGTATCAATGGCAATGGCCGTTTTACCTGTTTGTCGATCCCCAAGAATCAGTTCACGTTGTCCTCGACCAATTGGTGTGAAAGAGTCAATAGCTTTCAAACCAGTTTGCAGAGGTGTATCAACGGGAGCTCTGTCCATAATCGGATAGGCCTCTCGTTCAATCGGACGACGTTCATTCGTCGGAATAGGGCCTTTTCCATCTAAGACTGTTCCAACCGGATTGATAACTCGACCTAGTAAATCATTGGAAACAGGAATGTCTAAAATACGGTTTGTTCGGGTTACTTTATCTCCAGCCTTTAAATGATCTGGACTATCCAAAAAAACGACACCAACATTATCTTCTGATAAAGATTGAACCATGCCTGTTGTATTGCCGGGAAATAAAAGCATTTCATCCATTTTAACATTTTTAAGGCCTTTGATGATAGCTGTTCCTGCTGAAATAGACTGAATAACGCTAACCTCTTTTGTTTCTAGTGTAGCGTTTGTTTGTTTTACACCTTTTTTGATGATGGTTAAGGCTTCGTCTGTTGCTTTTTTCAGCATTTTTATTCCCCTTGTTCAATTTGAGCGGTGCCACTTAAAGTAGCATCTAAATGAGATGAAAAATCTTCTAAATAACTTGCTAAATTCCATGCAATGGTTTTATCTCCTGCTTGAAGTTCTATACCACAAATAAGTGTTGTTTCTTTATGCAAGGAAAAATGAATATCATCAGGTAGTTTTAATAGTGCCTGGATAGCGTTTTTTAATTCTAAAGAAGGTTTTTCAAATGCAGTGGTTAAGTATACCTTTTTTGTTTGTTCAGCTTCATGAAGAAAGTGTTTTTTTTCAGTTACCGATAATGATTTTAACTTTTTTTGAAATTGTTTTTCTGTTTGGGCTTGCAGCGTCGCATCAGCCATCTCAGTTAAAGCTTTTTCTGCAAAATTTTTAAATTGAGATACAATTGCATCACGCATTTCTAAATCAAAAGCCTTTTTTTCTAAAGCAAGTTCTTCTTTCCATTGCTCTCTGCTGTTTGCGACAGATAAACGAGCTTCTTCAGACAGAGTTGATTTCAAAGTTTGTGCTTCTTGGGTTGCTTGTTCTAACAAAGCTTGACGTTCTTTGTCGAAAGCTTCCACTTTTTGAGCATACAGAGCTTCTTCTGCTTTTGCCGCTTCAGCTGCTTTTTGAGCATCTTGGACATCTTTGAGTATTTTAGCTTGCCTTGCGTCAATCATGTCCAACAGAGGTTTGTATAAAAATTTCTTCAATAGCCAAATTAAAATAGCCAAGTTTATAATTTGAGCTAGAAGAGTAATGAAATCAACTCCCATGATGGGCTCCTTTTACTTAGCCGCCATTTCTACAGCATAATTCCAAAATGGATTAGCATATAAAGTTAAGAAAGCAATTAACAGTGAATATAAAGCAGATGTTTCTACCATAGCCATAGAAACAAACAAGGTGCTTCGAATTCGGCTTGCTTCGTCAGGTTGTTGCGCCATGGCATGTAAAGCAGAAGCTGCAGCATTTCCTTCTCCGAATGCAGAACCAATACCTCCGATACCCATACATAATCCCGCTGATAAGATAGAGCATGCTCCGATTAAACTAATTGCATCCATTATTTTTCTCCTTTCTTGTTTAGTAAATAGTTTTCTTCAACATAAGGCACTTCCGGTGCAACATTTGATGTGTAAACGATTGCCAAAAGTGCAAAAATATAAGCTTGAATTGTTCCGGTTAAAAGTCCCAATGATTGCATGGTAAGGGGCATTATAAAAGGAATGAAAGCAGTTAAAATCGTTGCAAACATAACACCACTTAACATATTACCGAATAAACGAAAAGCCATTGATAAAGCAGAAGCAAAATCACTAAAAATATTCATGGGCAACATAACAGGTGAGGGATCAATAAATTTCTTAATATATCCTTTAAAACCAGCATTGCGAATAGCATAAAATGGAATAGCAAAAAAGACGACCAATCCGAAAGCTCCGACAGTGCTGAGAGAAGCTGTAGGTGGTCGAAACCACGGAATAATCGTTAAAAGGTTGCTCATGGCAATGAACATGAAAAATCCCATAACAAGCCCCATATACTTACGTGGATTATCATTACTGATGTCTTTAATTTCACTTCGTAGAAAGCTGACGATTATTTCCATGAAAGTCTGAAAACGTGAAACACGAATAGTGTCCTTTAAATGACGGGTCGCCAACCAAGATAAGAATACAAGAATTCCCATGACAATCCATGTTGAAAAAATGGTCATATTGATCGGAATGTTTGCAATGTGAAATACAATTATTTCATCAGTATTCTCCAATCCGATGGGAGCTCCTTTCTGCGGTAAAAACTTCATCATAAAATCAGATAACTTATCCCACATGCTTTACCTCTTTTTGATTGAGCTCTTTTTTCTTTGCTTTTAAAAAGAAAATTCGGACAAGAATAAAGCCGAGAAAGAAAATAAGCATTTTTAAAGCGTTTCTATCGGCAACTAACACCAAAACGCAAAAAAATACAGCGAGTCTAATTAATGTTGATAAAAATAAAAATACGCCTCTCTTTTTTATTTTCGAAAGCTGATTGATTGTCCAAGAAAGATTCCAAAAATAAAAAACAGCCGTTAAAACTCCAGCAAAAAAGGCAAGAAATCCATTTAAGAGAGTTAATTGATTAAACATTATTTCTATGATGCTGGTTGTACTATTCATGTTTATCGTCCTTTATTTTTGATAATTCTTCGCGATATTGTTCATCTGCTTTTTCAATTCCTTCGCGTTTAACCCATAAATAAGCATAATAAAGACCTAATGCAAAACCGACAAATAGTAAATTAAGCCGCCATGAAATAGGATCCATTGGATAATTTTCATCTATCCAAGCACCTATAAAAATCCCAATTAAAATTGGGATAATGATAATCCCACCTAAAATACCGATAATACCGACATTAACATATAAGGAACGATTGTTGCGATTTGCTAGTAGTTTCGCTTTGCGAACTAAAATTTGCTCAACTTTTTTATCATCAGTTTTATCAAAGCGAACCATCAGCTCCGTCTCCTTTTAATTTCATGAACCCACGCGAAAGACCTGCTTCTAATCGAGCCATAACAGTATTAACCTCTTTTCGTTCTTCATCGTCTTGTTTAAATTCCACTTCAATGGTGCGAGATAATGTTTGAAGAGAGTCACTCAGGACAGCTTTATGTACCGATAAAGAAACTTCATTTCCTTTTTTGACAACAACACCGCGATTACAAGCCATATACTTGGTCTTCCCATCTGCCGTTTGAAAATGGAGTATATTGGGAGGCATAGCAGAAGCAAAGTCAACATGTTTGGGAAGTAAGGTGAAAAAACCATCTAAAGCTTCAAAATCAATTTTTGAAATCTCTGTTTCTAAAAAAGTTTGAATAGGGGTGAAAACTCTCAGTTTCATTCATTGTCCTTTTTCTTTTTGTTTTTATGCTTTTGAAGAGCTTCATCAACAGTTCCGATCATAAAAAAGTCATCTTCAGATAAGGCATCAAATTCTCCGGATAAAATACGTTCACATCCTGAAATGGTGTCTTCTAAGTTAACAGAGCGACCTTCCATTCCGGTAAATTGTTGTGTTGTAAAAAAAGGTTGTGTTAAAAAACGCTCTAATTTACGAGCAGTTTGAACTGTTCTTTGATCATGTTCTGGTAATTCATCAAAGCCAAGCATGGCAATAATATCTTTTAAGTCTTCATATTCAGCTAAAGTTCGGCGAACAGCTGTTGCAACTTTGTAATGATGCTCTCCAACAATCAGGGGAGTCAGCATATTAGATGAAGAAGATAATGGATCAACAGCTGGATATAATCCTTGTGAAGCACGTGTTCGAGAAAGAACAATACTAGAAGACAAGTGTTGGAAAGTGTGTACAGCTGAAGGGTCTGTAAAATCATCCGCAGGAACATAAACTGCTTGAATAGAAGTAATAGCAGCTTTATCTGTGCTGGAAATACGCTCTTCCAGTTCAGCAATATCTGTCCCTAAAGAGGGTTGATATCCAACTCTGGAGGGGATTTGACCTAACAAAACAGAAACTTCTGATCCTGCTTGAATGAAACGGAAAATATTATCAATCAACAATAATACATCTTGTTTTTTCTGATCTCTGAAATATTCAGCCATTGTTAAAGCAGATAATGCGACACGAAAACGAATACCAGGTGCTTCATTCATTTGTCCGAAAACCATAACAGTTTTGGGTAAAACGCCGGCTTCCTGCATTTCGCGATAAAGCTGTTCGCCTTCACGAGAACGTTCTCCAACGCCGCAAAAAATGCTTACACCTTCATATCGACCAACCATGTTATTAATCATTTCTGTAATTAAAACTGTTTTTCCAACACCGGCTCCACCAAACAATCCTGATTTTCCACCTCTTTCCATCGGGGCCAGCAGATCTATAGCTTTAATGCCGGATATGAAAATTTCAGAAGAAACTTGCCGTTTGTCTAGAGCAATTGGTTCAGCGTGAATGGATTTCTTTTGTTGAGCATGGACAGAACCTTTTTGATCAATCGGATTACCAAAAACATCGAACATTCGACCAAGTGTTTCTGAACCTACAGGGACTTGTATTGGGTGTCCTGTATCGATGACAGACATTCCGCGAGAAAGACCTCGTGTCGGACCCATAGCTAAAGCTCGAACTGTTTTTTCGTCAACATAGCCTTGAACTTCAGCAACTAACTTTTCTTGAGAGTCGGTCAACAACTCACCATAAATAGCCGGAAGTTTTTTATCAAAGCGAATTTCAAGGACGCTGCCTTGAACAGACACAATCATACCAATATTTTTCTTTTCTTTGGACGCGGTCATTTTCCCCTCTTTATTTCAATAAAAAACAGTTTAGATGAAAAAATAAAGAAGCGTCAAGAAAAAGTGCATTTTTTTTAGAAGTATTGAGAACCTACGGCTTCATTTACAGATTTGAACCCTTTTTGCCTTAATAATAAGGCTAATTTTTGATTGATCTCATTTGCGACATCAGGTCCTTTGTATAACAGAGCGGTATGGATTTGGACGAGCGTTGCTCCTGCACAAATTTTCCGATAAGCATCCTCGCCATTAAAGACACCTCCTGAGGCAATAAAAGTTATTTTTCCTTTGGAGGCTTGATAGAACTTATTTAACAAAAGTGTTGATGGTTCCATAATAGGCTTTCCGGTTAAGAAACCTTTTAAATGAGAGTTACCTAATCGTTGTTTTTGACTCTTTGAACCTGAAAAACCAGAAATAATCACAGCATCTACTCCTTCTTGAAGAAAGACATCTGTCAATAAAGGAATATTTGAATCTGTTGTTTCTAACGGGATTTTGACAACAAGCTTAGGCGTTAAAATAGGTGCATGTCGTTCTATATGATCTTTCATCGTATGAAGTAAGTTAGCTAATTGAAAAGGCATATGAATTAAATTGCTGATAGGCATATTGGGATGAGATAAATTTAATGTGATAAAATCACAATAAGGAGCAACGATCTGAATGCTTTTTATAATATCTTGCTCTATCATTGCATAAAACTCTTTGTTATCTTTGTCTTCAGTTTCTATAGAAGAAGAGATGCTAATGCCGGCGATATGAGGTAGACGTCTTCTGTCGATTAATTGTTTTTGTAAATATTGAAGACCTGGATTGGGCCAAGAGGCTGTATCCACTAAAATAGCTTTTTGATTGCTTAGAAAAAGGGTTTGTTCAAGTTCTCTATCTTTGTGATATGTAAAAGTTCCAAATTCGGCGAATCCAAAACCAATACGGACAAGCTCATCATTATATTTAAAAGTTGTATCAAATCCCGCCGAAATCCCAATCGGGTTTTGAAAAGTTTTCCCTAGGGCATGTGTTTCCAAAACAGAATCTCGAGGAACTGTCGTTAAAAAAGCTTGATCCGTTATTCCCCAATATAGAAGACGCCTGGCTGCGTTTGGGTTCGTTCTTTTGATGAAAAACCAGATGAAAAGAAAGATTTTTTTTGATAGTTTTTCAATAAAAGAAGGTTTGTGAAGATCACTCATCTTTTATACCTCGACTTCTTTATATTTTATTGCAAGTTCTTGAACGCGTTCAGGTGAAATTTTAGTAAATAATAGTTCAGGAGGATTAAACATATGTCCTGCTTTTAAGTGTGTTAATTCATCACAAGCACAGTGTTCAGGCCACATCATTTTTTCATCAACATTGATAAGCTTTAGAATTTTCTGAGATGTTTCAGGCATAATCGGAGCCATTAACAAAGCATATAGACGGATTAAGTTAATAGCTGTTCGTAAAATAAGAGCTCCTTTTTCTTTATCTGTTTTCAGTACCTTCCACGGTTCGTTACGGGCAATATAGTTATTTCCTTCGACCCATAATTCTCGAAGTGTTGTCATTGCTTTTCGAAATTCTAATTTTTGCATATAAGAGGTATAATCTGCTTTGAGCTCGTCAATTTTTGCATAAAGACTTTTTTCTTCAGGAGTATCCTCTCCGCCCTGGGGAATTGTTTGACCGAAATTTGAAACAGTCATTTTTAAAACACGGTTAATAAAATTGCCTAAAACATCATTTAAATCTTTATTGATTGTCGAGGCAAAATTTTCAAAATTAAAAGACGAATCGGAAGATTCAGGCGCATTTGCCATTAACCAATAACGCCAGTAATCCGCAGGAAATTCATTGATAGCATCATCCGCAAAAATACCACGATGTTCTGATTTTGAAAATTTTCCGCCATTGAAAGTTAAATAACTCATGCCTTTTAAATAATCAACTTTTGTCCAGTTTTCGCCAGTTCCCATAAGCGTTGCTGGAAAAGTAATAGTATGATAAGGGACATTATCTTTTCCCATAAATTCAGCATAATAAACGTTTTCAGGATGAAGCCACCAATCTTCCCAATTTCTTTCTGTTGGTTTTTCGTCGCTCCATTGTTTTGTTATACCGATATAACCGATAGGAGCATCAAACCAAACATAAAATACTTTATTTTCATATCCTTCTTTAGGAACAGGAAAGCCCCATTTAAGATCTCGAGTAATACAGCGAGGTTGTAAACCTTCCTTAAGCCATTTTTGAGCAATAGAATAAACTAAATCCGGCCAAGAGAATTCTTTTGGTGCTAGCCATTTAGCTAAATCATCTTGTAAGGCAGTTAATTTTAAAAATAAATGCTTTGTTTCTCGTACTTCCAAATGCGTAGAACCTGAAATTGTACTGCGAGCGTTGATTAATTCAGTTGGTTCAAGTACTTTTGTGCAGTTTTCACATTGATCTCCTCTTGCTTTATCATAGCCGCAATACGGGCATGTTCCCGTAATATAACGATCAGCCAAGAATTGATTATCGTCAACTGAGAAAATTTGTTTGATTGTTTTTTCTTCAATAAAACCATTCTTATCTAGTTCTTTATAAATACGGTATGTAATTTCCTTGTTCTGTTCCGAGCTGGTTCTTCCGAAATAATCAAAAGATAAATTAAACGCTTTATAGATATCTTGATGAATTTTATGGTATTTATCGCAGTAATCTTCCACATCCATTCCTGCTTTTAAGGCTCCGACTTCAGAGGTCGTTCCATGCTCATCTGTTCCACATACATAAAGGACATCAGCTCCTGACAACCGCATAAAACGTGCATAAACGTCAGCAGGTAAAAGGCATCCTACCATATGGCCCAGGTGAGGTTGACCGTTAATGTATGGTAATGCACTAGTAATGAGATATTTCTTTTTATCCATTTTGATATCCTTTATGAAAAAAATTAAACAAAACAAGCTATCATAAAACGTTTAAAAAATAAAAGCAAGAGGCTTGATTTTTTTTAAAAAAAGAGATATAAAAGAAAACCGAATAAAACATGTTTTAACAAAAAGGATTAAAAATGGCACGTGTTACCGTAGAAGATTGTGTGGAAAAAGTTCCTAATCGTTTTGAGTTGGTTTTATTGGCAGGGCAGCGCGCGAAAAATATCGCGGCCGGTGATCCAATTACTGTACCAAGAGATAATGATAAAAACTCTGTTGTTGCTTTACGTGAAATCGCTGATGAAACGGTTAGTCCAGCAGATTTAGACAATATGTTGATCGCTGGATTCCAAAAATTTGTTCCTGCACAGGAATATATGTCTGAAGAACAAGAGCTGAAAGAAGTTGATGCTGAGTTAGCTGGTGAAGATATTTATGCAGATTTGGCAAAAGAAGAAACTTCTCAAGTGCTGGCGGAAGAAGAAGAGATCGCCGGCGCAGACGCTTTCCAAGTAACAGAAGATCCAGACGCTGAATAATTCGGCGAGGGGATATGTTACGGCAATTCGAACTTGTTGAGCGTGTAAAATCCTATGATCCCAATGTAGATGAAGAGGGATTAAATCGTGCTTATGTTTTTGCCGTAAAGATGCATGGTTCACAAAAACGTGAATCAGGGGATCCTTATTTTTCTCATCCTGTCGAGGTGGCGGGTATTTTGACTGAGTATAAGCTGGATTATGCAACAATTGTTACAGCCTTATTACATGATACAGTTGAAGATACCCCAGCTTCGTATGCTGATATAGAAGGGCTTTTTGGAAAAGAGGTGGCTGATTTAGTCGAGGGAGTTACAAAACTTTCTCGTATTCAAACACAGTCTGAGCATACAAAACAAGCTGAAAATTTTAGAAAACTTGTCCTTGCTATGAGCGAGGATATTCGAGTTTTACTAATTAAGCTGGCTGATCGTCTACATAATATGCGAACGCTTCATTTCTGTAAAAAAGAAGAGAAAAGAATGCGTATTGCACAGGAGACACTGGATATCTATGCTCCTCTGGCAGAGCGGTTAGGTATGAATAAGATGAAGGATGAGCTGGAAGATTTAGCATTTAAACAACTTCATCCGGATGCCTATCAGTCAATCATCACTCGTTTAAAGTTTCTGCGAGAAAAGGGCGGAAATTTAACAAATGAAATAGTCGAGCAATTAAAAAAAGATGTTTCAGACGCTGGGTTAGATGCCGAAGTTTATGGTCGTGAAAAGAGGCCGTATTCTATTTGGCGGAAAATGAATCGTCAGAATATTCCATTTGAACAAATTTGTGATATTATGGCTTTTCGAATTATTGTATCCAACATTGCCGATTGTTATCATGCATTAGGCATTATACATACTAAGTATCCGATGATACCTGGGCGCTATAAAGATTATATTTCGACGCCGAAGAGTAATGGGTATCAATCATTGCATACAGGCGTGATTGGTCCTTTTAAACAAAGAATTGAGGTTCAGATACGAACGAAAGAAATGCATGAGATTGCAGAGCTTGGTGTGGCGGCTCATTGGCAGTATAAACAGAATATGGCTCCTAGTGTCGATGGCAAGCAGTTCCGATGGATGCGAGAATTATTAGATTTATTGAATAATTCAACAAACTCGGATGAATTTTTGGAAAATACAAAAATTTCAATGTATAATGATCAGATTTTCTGCTTTACACCAAAAGGAGATTTGATCGGACTACCAAAAGATGCAACCCCGGTTGATTTTGCATATGCTATTCATTCAAATGTCGGCGACCATTGTATGGGTGCTAAGATTAATGGAGAAATTAAACCTTTACGAACTGTTCTGCAGAACGGGGATCAGGTAGAAATTTTGCAATCAAAGACACAAACGCCTTCTCCGGAATGGGAGCGCTTTGTTGTAACAGCTAAAGCAAAAGCAGCTGTTCGTCGTTTTATTCGTAATCAAAAACGTATTCAATTTATGGAGCTTGGTCGTTCTTTGATACAAAATTTATATAAAGAGGCAAAACAGACTTGGAATGATAAAGAAGTTGAAGCCGTTCTTTCTCAATTCAAACAACCGACTTTGGATGATTTATATGTGATGATGGGAGAAGGAATTATTTTAGCTTCTGATGTTTTTTATAAAATCCATCCAGAAAAACGTTCTACATTTCAAAAAGTCGTGAATATTTTTAAACGCAAGCCAAGTCCTTATAAGCAAGAAGAAAATGATAAAAACAGTCTTATTAAAGGTTTAATTTCTGGAATTTCTCTACATTATTCTCGCTGTTGCCATCCTGTTCCGGGAGATAAAATTGTGGGAATTGTGACGACAGGAAAAGGCGTAGCAATTCATCGGTATGATTGTCCCATGTTAAAAAAATATACCAATGAACCAGAACGGTGGATAGATATTGAGTGGAATGATCAAGTATCATCTGATAAAGTTTTTCCTGTTCGGTTATTGATTACTGTTGCGAACAAACCAAATGCTTTGGCAACGGTATCAACGACTGTTTCAAAAGCACAAAGTAATATTTCTCATTTGTTTACGGTTTCTAAAAGTGCTGGTTTTATGGAGCTGTCGATGGATGTTGATGTGCATAATACACAACATTTAGAAGAGGTCATATCAGCTTTGAAAAGTTTGGATGTTGTTTTATCAGTTAAAAAGGAAAAATAAATGATTATCGGAATTGGGTCAGATATTGTTTCCTTGAAAAGGATGCGTAATAGTCTACGGCAATTTGATGATAAAATGATTAATCGTCTTTTTACCTCTGAAGAGAAAGCTTATGCTTTGAAAGCAAAGTGTGAATTGGGGCAGTTAGGTCGTTATGCAAAACGATTCGCAGCAAAAGAAGCTTTTTCGAAAGCTTTGGGAACGGGGATTGGTTTTATTTCTTGGCAGGATATGAAGGTCGAACATGATGAAAAAGGGGCTCCTTTTCTAACTGTTTCTGGCAAAGCTTATGAGCTTTTATCGCAAAAAATACCGTTTGGATATAAGCCTAAAATCCATCTTTCTTTGACAGATGAGGCTTTGTATGCGGTTGCATTTGTGATTATTGAGGCTGTTCCAGAGTTTCCTTAATTTTAATAAAGAAAATTTGTAGAGATGGGTGGAAATAATCAGGTTGTTTGATTTTTTCTATATTAATTGATTGTAAAATTTGTTTATATGGTTTTTTAAGTGCTTTCAAAGTTTCCGCTTCAATAATGGCTTTCTGTTCAGTTAATGTAGGGGTTAATGGAGGATTTGTCATGAGCCGCAGAGCCTTTAATGCTTCGAGAGGTTTTTGATTTAAAAGGGCAATAAGAGCTGTCTCTAAAATTAAAATTTGTTGTTCTTCGCCTTTGAGACGATGTTCAGCTAAAGTTATACTGATCTGATAAGCATGTTCTAATAGATCTAAAGAAATTAAGTCATGCACGATTAAATGAGTTATTTTATTTCCGATTTGATTATTAGGGATAAGCTCTTTAAATTCATTAAAAAAAGCAACCCGTTCTAAGGGGGAGGTTATTTGATTGTCTAATAACGCCTTTGTAAAAAGATCTGTCATTGTTTCGGGGAGATTGGGTATGGGGGTTATGGTAAGGAGGTTTTTATAGGTTTGAAGAGCTTTTGTATAATTGTTTTGTGCGCTGTATAGCTGAGCTAATCGTTTCAGAAGATTAGCTTCCATTTCAGTGTTTCGTAAGCTAAATGCTAAGTTTTCAAATATATGAATAGCTTCTTCTGAGGTTATAGTGTTATTTTTTAAGGCTAAATCTGTTTTTTTGAACAGCGCACTTTGTTGTATAAAAGAGAAGGGCCCCTGAATAGCTTTTTCATAATTTGTTAAAGCTTCCAAAGGTTTATTGTTGTTTTCTGCCTTTTGTCCAGTTAAAAAATAATATAGTTGTGTTTGATAAGGGTTTTTTGTTATTTTTGAGAAGTTTTCTAATAAAGTATTTTGCGCAGCAATATCATTTTGTTTAAAAGCTTTTTGAAGAGCTTTTGAAAGAATCGTTGCTTTAAGACGGTCAGGAAAGTCCATTTGTGAGATATGTAAAGAAAGGAGGCGTTTTTTAGGATGAACAAGACTTTTCCAGAAATAAAGCGATAAATTGACGTTTTTTACTTGCTCAAATAGCTGTAGAGCCTCTTCATCACGATTTAATAAAGACAAAGCAACAGCTTTTAAACAAAGACTTTTTTCTTCTTGTTCTGTATTTGCCAGTATCTCTAAAGCTTGAGATGGGATGTTTTGGGATAAGTAAAGTCGAGCCATCTCTAAATGAAAATCTTCTTTTTGTTGCGGTGGCGCATTACTGATGAGAGATTGTATTCTGTTTTTTTCTGTGAAAAAATCTTGTTGTGTCAAATTTTTATAAATTGAAAAGTCTAAAAGCTCTTGTTTGGCTTCCCATTCAAAAGGAATTTTTTCATTTTCAAATAATCCGTTTGGGGCTGTTAATAAGAAGCCATTATCTTCTTCGATCATCTGTAACTCATCTGTTTTTGGGGCTATAGCAATTCCTTGAACGGTTGGTAAAATTTTTAAGCTTGGAACAGTATATTCTGAAGAGATATACTCTTCTGGAAGTGATAAAGGAAAAGCAATTAACCTTTCTTGGGTAATTGGATCAGTCCATTCGATAGGATTTGTCTTTTCTGCTTTAAAATAAATTCCTTGTTCTTTTTTTAAAGGAATAATTGGTAAGGTGTTTATATTTTCTTTTTTTTCGGCTAAAGAAAAAATCCATAAATTTCCTTTTTTTTGAACTTGTGGGAATAAATTTTGAGGAAGAACTAATTGAAGAATCGTATTTGTTTCATTGGGAATGATCTGAGCATTTTTAAAAAGAGGTGTATTAAACAGAGGATTTCCTTGTGTCCAAAGTAAACGATCAAAAACAATCCAAGTAAAGCCATTTCGAGTAAAAACCGCAGATTGAACTTTGTCATCTAGAGAAAATAAATAGTCAGTTACTTTTGTATTATCATCTGTTAAACGTGTCTGAATTTGGGGTGGGGAAAAAGCATAACCCATTTTAATAAATAAAAGATATATGATTAAGTAAAAGGCTCGTTTTTTCATAAGAACCTCTCTCGATTATAAGGATAAATAACAATTTCAATTTGAGGAATGAGTAAATTTTGATTTTCATGAGCAAAAACAGGAATATCATCTTTATATCCACCTTTTTTGAGCTCATTTGAAATACAAGCCGCATGAGATATCCCTTGTTCAAGATCAGATGATGTTGAGCTGATAACGGCAATTTTATTGGATAGATTATTTAATAAATATCCTAATTCTTGAATATTTTTTTGAAAAATTTCATGCATAATCATTTTTTCTTGATCAACAAAAACGGTGATTGGTAAGCTAAGGATTAACTCGTCATTTGAAAGTGAAAATTTATATTCTGGCATATTAATGCGTTCATCTGATAAGACTTTATAAAGATAAGTTAAATTAACGCCTCTTTTCATAAAGGTTGGTTTTAAAGAGAGAGTAAATTTATCATTTTCTCCATCATTTAATCCAATGAAGGGAGTTTGTTCTAAAATAGGATGTTTGTATAACTTCGGCGAGCCCATGGCAAAAAGCATAACAAAGAACGTTAATAAAAGAGTCATTAAATCTGTAAAGGTTATTAACCACGCTCTTTTTAGGGGAAAAGTAATCATTTTTTTCATGAACTTTCTCCTTTTGGGATTGCTTTCAGCGTAAATGTAACAAAATTTGCATTTCCTCGTTTAAAACCAACGGCAATTTGTTCGGTTGATACACCCATATTTTTAAATTTTTCGGCCACGGTTTGAGCCCGACGTGTCGCTAAACTAGAAAAGATTGGATAGCTTTCTTGAGCAGGTAAATCTACATAAGCTAAAAAATCAATTTCATATGCATAGGAATTATCATTTGCCTTTAAGTATTGAGCGAGTTTTTGCCAAAAAGCTTCTTGATCTGCAGTTAACTTTTCTTGAAAAGGGATGAAAAGAGTTTCTGCGGGTATAGTTGCAGATAGAATATGTCCGGTTGGATTTTGTTCAATTTGAGCATTAGAAAAAGAAGTTGAAAATAGTTCTCGATTTAAGGAAATAAAACCATTTGGAATGAATAAAGGTTCAAAAAAAGCATTTTGTGTAAAACGTTGAGGTTTGAAAGCAGTCCAAAGACTTTCACGAACTGCATTCACTTTAATTTCTTCAAAGGTGGAAAAGGATAATAAGTAACTAAAGAAACAAAAAATAACCAAAATTAATGATAAAAAGATAAAAGAAAAGGACCCTTTTGTGTTCGAGCCGGAAAATAGAAACGTTTTCATTTTTCCTCCTATTTTTTTAAGGGTCTATTTAATTCCTGAGTTAAGAGAACAGCTGTTTGAGTATCCATTTTTTCTAAGATTGAAGCCGTTTTTAAGGGGGGTAAGCGACGAAGAATATTCATTCTTAAGCTTGCTTCTTGTGCTTGTAATAACCGAGCAGCTTCCTGTGGACGCATGTTCGCATAGATTTTGATCAGGTGAGTCGTTTCATCGTCAGGTAAATGAAGAGCTTGCTCTTCTAGCTTTTTTTGAAGAGTTTCTAGTTCTTTTTTTTGAGCTAAAATTTGTTCTTCCAATAACGATAATTGGTTTTCTTTTTCAGTTAAAAGATGTTCACGTTCATCTAAAGCCGCTCGTCTTTTTGCTAGTTGTTGGAGAACAAGGATTTCGCTTTCAGTTAATGTTTGAGGAGCAGTAGCTTGGGGAGACATACTAATAGAATTTTGAGCTAAGGCCTGCGTCGGACCAATCATTTCTTCCTCGGTTAAATTAAACCAGGCATCTCCAATTCTAAAACTAAGAGATAAAACAGCCAAGAAAAAAAAGATAGGAATTAAACGTAAGAAAAAAGTTGTTTTTTTCATGTATCCTCTCTTAGACGCTTTAAAGCATTTACAAGTTCTTTTTCTGCTTCGGATTGATAAAAATCGGCAGATGAAGTGTTTCGAAGAAATTTATTTTGTGAAAAAGAAGAGGGTTCAGAAGAAGAGTGAAAAAAAGATGTATATTTTTTTTCTTCAAAAATTTTGTTTTGAGCTGTTTTATCTAGAACCATAGCTAAATCATCTCGAACAAGAGAGGCTTTATTGATCTCTTCTTTTAATTGATCTGCCATCATGTTTGTCGATTTTTGTAATTGTGTTAGTGTCCTTTCAGCATTTTGAGAAATTTGTTGAAAAGAGACAGAGGCTTTTAAAATTTCTTTTTTAGTTTCTTTGAAGTTAGATAAACGATAATTTAAAATCATTGCATAAATAATAGCAATGACTAACAAGGTAATAATAACAAAGTTAAGTGTATTTTCCATTATTTTTCCTCCAATACACTTTTTTCGACTTCGATTGTGAGTTGTTTTTTATCAATCACAATTTTTCCTTGAAAGAGGTTGATATCTTCACATATAACTTGGATAGGTTTATCTTCAAAATAGGAAAGAGGCAGAGTATCTCCTTTTTTCCAATTAAAAACGGATTTAAGAGAAACTGTTTTTTTATCAAGAATTGCCTTTAATTCCATAGGAACTTTTAAAAAGGCATGTGTCATCTGTGTTGTGAACGGGGTAATAGCTTCTGCTTGTTCTTCCGCTTCATAGAGTTCATCTACTTTCATTTTATGCAAAAGGTAGGCAGGTAAAACAATATCCATACGTCCGCCACGTTTATCCAATTTAATATCTAATCTGGCGATCATCATTTCGCAGGCCGGAGGTGCAATAAGTGCTGTTTGAGGATTAGTATCTAAGCCGTCAAATAAAAAATCAACTTGAAAAGAGCGAGTTAAATCACTCATCATATCCATAAATAGACGTTTAATAATATCTTGTTCAATACGTGTATAGGAACGTCCTTCCAATTGCATAGCAGATGTTCCTCGTCTTCCGCCAAGTGTCATATCAATCACTGAATAAGCTAAATTGGCATCTATAGATACTAAACCTTCTTCGTTCCACTCTGGAAGATGAAAAAATCCTAATAAAGAAGGATGTTCCAGTGTATCAAGATAAGCACCCATCTGACCTTTAATAAAGGATTGCACTTTGATGGAAATATTTTCTGCTTCTGTGACGTTTCGAAAAGTTGTTGTGACATGCCGTGAAAAAGAATCTATATATTTCTCCAGCTCCGGCATCGGTTTTACGCCTTGATTTGTTTTCACCAGATGTAAGGGAGATTTGCTTTGCTCATCCTGAGGAGATAAAAGAGCATCAATTTCTTCTTGAGTTAAAATGTTGCTCAATTCATTTGCATTATCAATCATCTTAATCCCTCTGTTGAACAAACATTTCTTTGAATAGGACATCGTTAATATGAGCCGGAGCAATAAGAAAATTGATTCGCTCAAGTAAAGCCTCTTTTAAGCGATATAAGCCGCCTGTTTCTTGTAACTCTTCAGGTCTTACTTCTCTTAAGTAGGTTATAATACTGTCTTGAATGCGAGGCATAACAGCCATAATGTCCTTTTTATCTGTCGCTCGTTCCATTTCTAGAGCTAAACTTGTTCGTAAAATTGAAAAATTCTGCCGAGAATCGTTCAAATTAACTTGAAAATTCGGTAATTCTAAGAAGTAAAGTCCATCTTTACCAATTAATTTTGCTTCTTCTTTTTGTGGTATGCTTTTTTCTGGCTGGAATGTGTCTGGGATACTAACGTACAAATAACCGATTGTTAACCCGATTAGAAAAAGAAAAGATAACCCAATTAGCCATTTATAAAGTCCTTGATTGGCTTCTTTTGTAGGTTCTAAGAGTTCCTCATTTTCATCCAATTTCATTTATTGTCACCTTTCTGATACATGACTTACCTTTAAGTGTAAGCTAAGTTAGTTAACAACTGGTTATGAAAAAGGAGTTTTTATGAAATGATGGCTTCAGGATCTTTTACTTTGCGTTTGCGTTTTATTTTTTGAGGGACTTTTTCATCTATAGTTTGTGTTTCCTCTGTTTTTTTCTCTTGCAGTTCATTCTCTTTAGACAGAGAAGGGATATCAACTTCCATAAAAGGTAAAACAGATATTTGGTTTTCTACAGAAAGAGGCTGTTCTGTTTCTGGCAACGGAGTTGTTTCTATTGGTGTGGTTTCTGGTATGATTTGTGAGGGGCGCTCATTTTGAATAGCTAATTGCAATTGACGAGCATAATGATCTGCGTGTTGTGTGCAGACCTCACTTAAAACACGATCATTTTGTCCTTTTGCATCTTTTGCTGCGGAAAGATATTTATCAATTAACTGTTGAGCTGTTCCACGAATTCGACCACAAGGTCCTGTGCTGTCATAAATAGTATTTCGATTAACGGTATTTGAACGACGTGAATTGTTAAAATGCCCGTAACGCCCATTTGAGCGATTTTTATTATTGGAAGATTGCTTCATGCGTATTTAACCAAATTTGTTATTTTATTTTTAAGCGTTTTTGCGCTTTTTGCTTATATAGCTACGAGCTTTTAGCTCGATGGAAGGAAGGATACATAAGTTTCAAAAAGAATGCAAGATTTTTTTTATTCCAGTGCAGAAAAAAAGATAACATAACATTGTAATAATCTGTAACAATCATTGATTTGCACTTTTGAAGATAAGTCAGTATCTTAAGCTCAAAGGAAAAGATTATTTAAAGGAAAATAATGATGATTGCTGATATTTCACGTTTATCTCTTGATTACAAATTGTGTGAAAAAACTTTCCGAGGCTCTATTTATGCTGTCGGTGTCGGTCTGCATTCAGGTGCTAAAACCAAAATCAGTTTTCATCCGGCTCCGATAGGAACAGGCATTGTTTTTCGTCGTGTGGATGTAACAGATAAGAATAACGAAATTAAAGCCTCTTATGAAAATGTTGTAGATACGCGCTTATGTAGCTGTTATGGAAATTCAGAAGGTGTGCGAGTGTCTACAGCTGAACATGTGATGGCTGCTTTATATGCCTATGGTGTGACAAATGCCTATATTGACGTTCAAGGACCAGAAGTTCCGATTATGGATGGTAGTGCACAAGATTTTGCTTTCTTATTTGATTGTGTCGGTTTAATCGAGCAAAATGCTCCGTTAAAAGCTATTCGAGTAAAAAAAGAAGTTGTTTTTGATGATGGTAAGGGGGCTGTTGTTTCTTTAAAACCGGCGGAAAAAGGGTTAACGATTGATTTTGATATTGAGTTTGCGGCAGGTGCAATTGGTCATCAATCTTTTGAGTTTTATTTAACACAAAAAAGCTTTAAAAAAGAAATTGCTTATGCACGGACATTCGCGCAATTACAAGAAATTGAAATGTTGCGTTCCGTTGGGCTGTGTCATGGAGGTTCTTTAGAAAATGCAATCGTTGTCAACGGTGAGAGCATTATGAATCCAGAGGGATTGCGTCATCAAACTGAGTTTGTTCGGCATAAAGTTTTAGATGCAGTCGGTGATTTAGGGCAAGCTGGCTTACCTATCATCGGTTCCTTTAAAGCTGTTCGTTCGGGGCATTATCATACAAATGCGTTACTTCGTGTATTATTCGCTGATTCATCAGCTTATGAAATCGTTGATTTGAATGAAATTGACGAAGAAAATGACACAGTGGTTGCTGTTGCTTAATACTTTTTACTGAAATAGATTTTTCAATTCTGAAATAAAGTCTAATTTTTCCCAGGAAAAAGAGCCGTTTTCTGTCGGTTCTCGTCCAAAGTGACCATAGGCGGCTGTTGGTGTATAGATGGGGCTATTTAATTTAAGGTGAGTTCGTATCCCGCAAGGCGTTAAATCAACTTCGTTAAATAAAATTTGAGCTATTTTCGAATCGGGTAGGATACCAGTTCCAAAAGTATTCACATAAATAGCAAGCGGACGTGCGATTCCAATGGCATAAGAAATTTGAATCAGGCATTTGTTCGCAAAGCCTCCTGCAACGATATTTTTGGCTAAATAGCGCAACATGTAAGCGGCAGATCTATCAACTTTTGTCGGATCTTTCCCCGAAAAAGCGCCTCCGCCATGCGGAGCTGCTCCACCATAAGTATCTACTATAATTTTACGTCCGGTTAAGCCTGTATCTCCGGTAGGTCCACCGATGACAAAACGTCCCGTAGGATTAACATAAAAATGTTCATCAGGACAAATAAAGCCACTAGGGAGAACCTCTAATACACTTTGACGAACCATTTCTTTCACTGTTTCTTGGGATAAATCGGGATGATGTTGTGTTGAAACAATTAAAGTATCAACACCAACGGGTTTATTATCTTCATAAAATAAAGTAATTTGACTTTTTGCATCCGGCTCAAGACCTTGTATATAGCCGGCTTTTCTTTTTTGAGCTAAGCTTTTAAGGATATTGTGGGCAAAATAAAGCGGAGCTGGCATATAATCACAAAAAGAACATTCATCTGTCGCATAACCAAACATAATACCTTGATCTCCTGCGCCATTTCGATCAACGCCTAAAGCAATATCGTCGGATTGTGCATGAATGAAATTTTCTATTTGAACATTTTCCCAATTGAACCCTTCTTGATGATAACCGATATCTTTAATCGCTAGACGAACCGTTTGGTCTATTGCATTAAAAAAAGATACATCAAGCCCTGATACTTCACCGGCTAAGATAACACGATTCGTTGTGGCAAGTGTTTCAATTGCGACTCGAGCATTTGGATTATGGCTTAGAGCCAGATCTAGCAAAGAATCTGAAAGACGATCACATATTTTATCTGGATGTCCTTCAGATACGGATTCGCTCGTAAATAAATAAGAATTCATTTTTTTTCTCCTTTAACATTAAGCTAACAGAAAACTTGTCAAATGCCAATTTTTTCTTTATCCTTATTTTTATACTTAAAGGAGAGAATATGGGTATCGCACGTAAATGGCAACGTTTTTTAAATGCTTATGTCGGTCAGGATTATCAAGGTATTCGTCATTATAATTGGGTCGGCGGCGATAAATCTTGGTTTGCCGAGTTTGTCAATAGTCGTTTTGAAGGACGAGATTTATCTCGACTTTCTTTTGTTTCTGTATTCGGTTCTCCCAGAACTTTCTGGTTTCATCGTCAGGAGAAGAAAGTTTTTTGGACAGGAGAAAATTTAGATAGATACCGTAAGTATCAAAAGAAACTTCCTGTTGCTTTATCTCTTGGCTTTGAAGATAAAGACAGCTCGGGTTATTTGCGTTTTCCCATTTGGTTGCTTTATTTATTTAGTCCGACGGATACAGCTGAGGAGATTCGAAAGAAAATTTATTCTATAACGGAGCAAAACTATTTAAAAACAGATTTTGCAGCTTTGGTTGCTCGTCATGATCCAGGGCATCTTCGCCAAGAAATGCTTTCAAAACTATCCGATATTGCTTCGGTTTCTTCTGCTGGTGCTTTTATGCATAATGATGATAGATTATGGAAAGCCTATCAGAATAATAAAATTCAATATTTAACTCAATTTCGTTTTTCAATTTGTCCTGAAAATAGTAATGCTCCAGGATATGTGACAGAAAAGCTATTTGAGGCTTTTTTAGCAAGAGCTATTCCTATTTACTGGGGTGCAGAAGGTTGTCCGGAAAAAGGACGAATAAATCCTAAAGCTATTCTTTTTTGGGAAAAAGGTGGTCAAAATACAGCTCTTTTAGAACAAATTTTGGAACTTAATGCCTCTCCAAAGAAGTTTCAGCTTTTTTTAGATGAATGTCCCTTTTTACCTTCTTTTGCTGATTATGTCATAGATAGATTTGAAAAATTAGAACAAAAATTAGCTGAACTTCTATAAAAAAACAGTATGTTTAACCTAAAAAAATATATGAAGTCTAGAAATGTAAAAAAGTTTTTTTATATATGAATGCTCTTGTTTTTGTGGTGATAATATGTTAAAAAACTTTCCTAAAAGAGTATTAGGGAGGATGCGAATGACAACAATTTTGCATATCGGTCAGTTTAATAAACTAAGATTAAAGAGATGTTTCTTAAATCAGATTGCGCCGAAAATTTCAAATGGTTTAATTCGTAATGGTTATCAAGTTTTAAGTTATGATGATCGCGATATGTCTCGTTTATTAGGTTTAGGTATTTCTAAAAAATGGGGTATACGGCGTATGAACCGCCATTTAATTGCTTATTGTCAAAAGATACTTCCGGATGCCATTATTTTAGGGCATGCTGATACTGTTCATCCGGAGACGTTGGCAGAATTACGGGTGTTTTTTCCTCAACTTCGTATATTACAATATAATGTAGATTGGATAGATCCTTCTTGTGATGGAGGGAATGTCCAGCGTATTCAATCAAAGTTAGATGTTGTTGATATTACTTTAGTGACAACGGGAGATAAAAAGTTATTACAACAATTTAAAAAAACAGGGAATATCGTTGGTTTTTTACCTAATCCGACGGATCATTCTATTGAGACGGCAAACATGTATGAAGTAAAAGAACCAGCAGCAGATTTAATGTATTGTGCTGGGAATGGAACGCGTCAGTTTGGAGAAGAAGAAATTCCAGCGCAAGAGGTCGTTCAACGGATACAAAAGAACTTACCGGATATTAAAATATTTGCGGCAGGAATGACACCAGGATGTCGTTTGGAAGGTGCTTATTATCAACGAGCTTTTGAGCAAGCGGGGATGGGATTAAATTTATCCCGCCGGAATGATATTTTTTTATATAGCTCTGATCGGATGGCTCATATTATAGGGAATGGTCAGCTTTGTTTGATGGATCGTCGTTCAGGATATGATCAACTTTTTGATGATAATGAAATAGGTTTTTATTCTTCTCCAGAAGAATTGTATATGTTAATTGAAAAATTTAAAAAGACGCCTTCTTTGCGTCAAAAAATAGCTCGCAAAGGGGCGCAAAAGTATCGGGCTCTTTTTAATGAGCAAGTTATTGCAAATTATATGACAGACCTTTTGTTTCAAAACTTCAATCCAGAAAAATACGCTTTTCCAACGGTGATATCATGATAAAACTTTCAGCTTATATTGTAACGTTAAATGAACAGGAACGCTTAGGAAGAACATTAGCAGCTTTGCAGCAAGTGGCAGATGAAATAGTAATTGTTGATAGTGGCAGCACAGACAAAACGAAAGAGATTGCTCAGAAATATAACGCACGTTTTCTGTTTCATAAGTGGAAAAATATTTCATCTCAAAAGCATTTTGCTCAAGAACAGTGTCAAAATACATGGGTATTATCTTTGGATTCTGATGAAGTTTTATCTCCTGCGTTAATTGAAGAAATAAAAAAAATTAAAGAACATCCGACCGCAGATGCCTATCGTGTGCGTATTGGAGATATGTACCCTGGGTATAAAAAACCACGCAAGTGGATACGTAAATATAATTTAGTTCGTTTATATAACCGTCAAAAAGCGACAATGCCGGATGATTTAACACATGATAGAGTCGTCCTGTTCGACGGGTGTCGGGTAGAGCCATTAAAAAATGAAATTTATCACTATTCTTATTTAAGTCTATCTAAAACTTGGTATAAATATAATATGTATACAGACGAGCTTGTAAGAACAGCTATCGCAACAGGAAAGAGCTATTCAAAAATTCGTTTGATTACGGAATTTCCCTATCAATTTATTCGATATTATTTTATTCGCCGCTATGTTTTTAATGGTAGTTGGGGATTAGTTATGGCAATTACATTAGCATATTTTCGCTTTTTAAAAATTGCAAAATTTTTTGAATATAAAATGCTTAATGCTGAGAAAACAGTTTCATCGTCAAATTCAAATGATACAGTTCTTTAAAGCAGATTGTCTTTTGAGTGAGTGTTGTTTTCGTCTTTTTATTCGCTTTTCTCGTCTGAAATATAGCTTAGTGAGCTTTTTTTCTTGAGAGAGATGATTATTTGTAGGAAGTATGAGCGAGCATATGAGGTTTATTTAACCAAAAAGTTATTACTAAATTCGTGACGGATGTGGCGTTTGAGCTTGTTCACGTGGAAGCTTGTGTGTAGTCAAGATTAGCTTAAAATAAGTTGGCTTATAAGCGTCGTTTATTATCTTTGCCTTTGTAAGTTTAATAACTGATATTGCGCTTTTACAATGACAGGGCAAGTCACAGCCGCATATAGTTTTTCATTTCCTTTTTTTAAGAAGTCAATAATATCCGCTGAAAACGGAGAAAGTACTTTTCTTGTTAGAGTAGGATTTTTGGCTCTTTCCAAACGTTCTGCCAAAAGAATTTTTCTTGTTTCTGGTTGAGTTTTTTTAAGCCATTCCTTATAACTTATTTGAAATTCAATAATGGGATCAGCCTCATAACGGAAGGTTTCAATTCGAGGAATATCTAATAGATCCGTAGGAAGACGTGTCAAAGCTTTTTCTTCAATCGGTAAACGGTGTGCATGTAAAACATATAAGAAGCCTTTTTCTGCCAAATTTTCATTTTCATTCTTTTTCAACAAAGAATAAACATTCCAGGCTAGTTTTAAAGCACTGTGAGAAGCGCGTAATCCTGCTGGTGTTTCAATTATGGCATTGTTTTTACTTGCAGAAATAACATAATTGGGAAGAAAATGCCTGCGTTCTGCGAGTTCTATTGCAGCAGTTAAAATGGGATGCGTGAATGTTTGTTGTGTCATGACCTTATACCCTTAAATTGAAAAACAAGTACTTAGGATAACACTTTTAGGCGAAAAAGTCAAAGAATATTAGAAAAAAGAGCAGGAAATCTGCTCTTTTTAGTTAATTTTATTTTAGTCGATAATGAAGTTGAATATAATCAGCAAAAGTACGGACCTCTTCAAAGATCAGTTTCTCTGTCGGGTTATCATCTTTGAATAAGCGTGTTCCTTGCCCTAACAAGAAAGGAGCTTGTGTTAAAATCATTTCATCAATTTGTTTTTCTTTTAGTAAGATGTTTGTTATTTCAGCCCCTCCTAAAAGCCAAACATGTCCTTTTTCTTGTTTTTTTAAATTTTGAACAAGTCCCATGATGTTTTCGTGAACAAAAGTGACATTGTCTTCTTTTTGTCGAAGATAATGTGTAATAACGTAAACATCTTTGTCCTTAAATAAATTAGCGCTGTTTGCCTTGATGCGATCATAAGTTTTGCGTCCCATGACGACAGAAGAAACACTGTTATAGAAAGATTTAAAGTGAGGATCAGCTTTAATAGCTGCAAAAGAAAAATCACTATTTCCATTTCCATCGGCAATAAAGCCATCAACAGATGTAACAATATGTAAAATGCATTTGTGATTCATGTTGTACCCCTTTTTTGTTGTTTTGATTTATTATGCCGTTTTTTGATGAGAAGTGCAAGCTTTGTTTTCGTATTTTTAAAAGAGAATTCTATCAATTTTAATTTATAAAATTATTTTGTTTAAAATAAAACCTCGCGATAAAGCGAGGTTTTAAGATGGTGCCCAGAGGCGGAATCGAACCACCGACACGGAGATTTTCAGTCTCCTGCTCTACCGACTGAGCTATCTGGGCAACAGATGAAGTTCTTTATAAACGATTTTTCTTTTCTTGTCTAGTTCTTTTTTTATTTTTTGTTTAATTTAGTTAGTGTCTTTACAGATTCCGTTTTCATCAGGTTCTTGTCCTTCTGGACAGTTAATCAAAGTACAACCACCGTTAATATAAGTATGACCAGGTGCACAGCAATAATCCCCCACTTTAGCATCAGGATTTGTATCGCATGTACACGTTTCAGTAACAGGATAACCGTAAGGACATTGATGTTTTAAAGAACACATTTCTAAAATAATTTCATTACAATTTTGACCTGATAAGTCAGAACAATAATTAGCACCAACTTCTCCTTGATAAAAGCAGACATATGGTCCTTGTCCATTCAAAGCTTGAGTTATCAAAATAGTTTCATTCATACATCCGTAATACCAGCCATTGTAACCAAAAGTTAAACCAGAAGGACAACCTGGATCATAACATAATCCAACTCCACATGATTTTCCCATATCTGGACAATTGATAGCACAGCGTAGTCCGTCTCTATAGCAGATAGAATCTCGACCACAACAAATTTCTGAGTTTCCATCTTGAATACAGCATTGTTGTTTATCTGCGTTCCAAGTTGCGCCTTCTGGACAGTAGGTTATGGAACAATTTCCGCAGTTGATAGGAGAATCACATCCTGAACCACACTCCATAAAATAGTCATTGATGTAGCATGTCCATTTCTGATTATATAATAAGCATCTGATTCCGTTATCAAAAAGACACCCTTTATGGCGGTCGGTAACAAATGTGTATTCTGCGTGTCCGTAATTTGAATCCACATTATCATATGATACACAAGGGTTAATACAGCTCCCCCAATAACATGTTTCAAAATCTGGACTATAAGCGTCACAGCAAGGATGTTGCATTTGTTTATCGAAACAATACCAATCTGTTCTTTCTTTTCCCCAAGGCGTACAAAATGTTGTATCATATTCACATCCACCATACGAACCCCAATAGTTTTTAATCGTAAAATTTTGTTCGCCTGTACATTTGGATGGATAGCATGCACCAATTTGACAATTTTCACCTTTCGCGTCGCAGCCGAGAGCACAACGCTCATCGTTAATATAACAAGTGTATTCTATCGGACCACCTCTACATTCGAATCTTTGGCATTTTCCTTCTAAATAGATATAACCATCTGGGCAAGCACAAGTATCAGCATTTGTTCCTTCAATACATTGACAATTACCTTCTTCATCTCTATCACCAGTCATGCCCGAACCATTACATATAGGCAAACAAACTCCATTATAAAGTTCATATCCGTTTGAACAAACACATGAACCGTTTGTACAGATTT